>JBASJP010000150.1:0-9808 GCA_049655345.1 Moraxellaceae bacterium | reverse complement strand
CTCAAGGTCAATCTGCCCGTTGGTATCGACAACCCGGAAGTAGGGCTGGTCCATGATCGGACGCAGGGAGACGCCAAAGCTTTCCGGAGATTTGATCAGCTGGGCCATGGCCAGAAAGCGCGGTACGTATGACATGGTCTCTGACGGCAGTCGCAAGGACCAGAAGTCAGCGGGCAGTCCCTCTGCCAGATTCCGGTTAATGGAGCGCTGGACTGCACCAGGACCAGCATTATATGCGGCCAGTGCCAGTTCCCAGCTGCCGAACTTGCTATGCAGTTGGGTCAGGAAGTCATAGGCAGCACGAGTGGACTCAATGACATCCCTGCGCCCGTCAAACCACCAGTTCTGTTTGAGCCCGAAAATCTTGCCGGTGCCAGGAATGAATTGCCACATGCCGGCAGCACTGGCATGGGAGTAGGCAAAAGGGTTGTAGCTGCTTTCAATGACGGGCAATAGTGCCAGTTCGGTGGGAATGCCGCGCTGTTCTGCCTCGGAGACGGTGTAATGCAGGTAGCGGGCTGCACGGAGTGTCACACGGTCAAGGTGCGACTGATGCTGTGAGTACCAGTTGCGTTGCGCCGCAATGCGTTCATTGTCGAGTGTAAGGTCAAGCTTAAATCCGCTACGGGTGCGCTCCCACAGGTTGCCTGCCTCCGCAATGTCCTGGGCATCCAGAAGCAGGGGCTCTTCTTCCTCGATGGCTTCTTCGGTGTCTTCAGTCGGAAGGATGGTGACAATCTCTTCGTCAACATCTGCAGCATCGGCTGCAATTTCACCTTCAATGTCGGTCAGGTTTACCGTAGCGGTTGTGGTGATGGCTTCAACTGTGGCCACGTCCTGGACGGGCTCCTGGACAGCGGAGGCCTTTTCTTCAGCTGGCTTGCCAAGTAGCTGGCTCAGCCACCCTGCATGTGCCGGCGCCACTGGCGCCAATCCCAGACACAGGGCAAGAAGCGGCCGGGAGACGAGGCCTTGCCAGATGCGTCCGAGGGAACGAGGCGAATATTGCATGCGTAAAAATACCGTAAAAACCCATAGTCACCTTTGATTCTATGGAGGGCCAGAGGCCCGTACAAGGAATAATCCCCCTGTTTTCTGTCGATTTCGTAACAAAAGCCGGTCTTTTTGTATGTGATCAATGCAGTTGATGGTCTCGTCAGAACCGGTCTTTCCATGCTCTTAGTGCAGCAAAGGTGCTTTCTGTGGTGTCGGGCGGGGTATTCCCCTGCAGGCTGGCGGCTTGGGCAACTGCCGGGATATGGCAGCGAAGGAAGGGGTTATAACCGCGCTCCAGGCCCAGTGTGACCGGCAGACTGGGCTTCCCGGCTGCCCGCAAGGCCTCCACCTCGTGCTGGCGCCGGGTAACTGCCGGATTGCCGGGCTCGACGGCGGCAGCAAAGCGAAGGTTGGATACTGTGTATTCGTGTGCGCAGCACAGGCGGGTGCTATCGGGCAGGGCGGCCAGGGACTGCAGTGAGGCGTACATCTGCGCGGCGGTCCCTTCAAACAGCCTGCCACAACCGGCACTGAAGAGGGTGTCTCCGGCAAAAAGCAGCTCCTGCTCCGGCAGGTAGTAGGCAATATGGCCCAGGGTATGCCCCGGCACAGGCAGGACGGTAAGGTTGCCGAACACCCCCAGCTCCAGTGTCTCGCCACCTGACAAGACATGGGTTAGCCCCTGTATGTTCTCGTCCGGACCAAAGACCTGTGCATTGTGGCTGTTGAGCAGGGGTAGCAGTCCGCCCGTATGGTCGGCGTGATGGTGGGTGATCAGGATGATATCCAGCTGCAGCCTGTTCTGGCTTAACCATTGCCCGACCACGGCCGGGTCGCCAGGATCGACGACCAGGGCATGGTCACCGCTACGTAGCGCCCATATATAGTTGTCACTAAAAGCGGGCAGAGCGATCAATTCATGTGACATGGTGAGTGACAGCCTGAAAATAGGCTTGAATAATAGAACGAAGCGCACAGGAACTCGATGATGGAACTTCCCCGTCTGTTCAAGGCCGAGTCAACCCATGATCTCCAGCCGGATTTCCGCTTCTGGTTCGAGTCCGAGCTGGGCAGCTATCTGCTGGATGCCGAAGAGGTATTGCTGGCGCAAATACTGCCCGATCTGTTTGGCTACCATGCGCTCCAGGTGGGGCAGGTGGTGGACAGGAACCTGCTGGAGAGCAGTCGTATCCGGCATCGTTGCGTGGCAGATGTCTTCCAGATGCCCCCGGTAAAGGGGCTATCTCCATTGCGGGCGCAGCCCGAGCAACTGCCATTTGCCAATAACAGCCTGGATCTTGTCTTCATTCACCATGGCCTTGATGGGGCGGCCAGTCCGCATGCTGTCCTGCGTGAGGCATCCCGGGTGCTTATCCCGGATGGCCATCTGCTCATTCTGGGATTCAATCCCTGGAGTCTGTGGGGGCTATGGCGGTTGTTTCGATTGCCCTGGGCCGAATTGCCGTGGCTGCGGCGTCCGCTAAGCCCGCAACGCCTTGCTGACTGGCTTGCCCTGCTGGACTTTGAGGTCATAGGGCTGGAGAGTGCCTGTTTCACTCCGCCCGTCACTCATGCCACCATACGGCGCCGGTTTTCATGGCTTGAGCCTTTGGGCCGGCGTTACTGGAGTCAGGGTGGGGCGGCTTATGCCGTGCTTGCGCGCAAGCGTGTGTCCTGTATTACCCCAATTGAAACCAGACTGAAGCGGCTCTATCGGGCACCGGCACCGGTATTGGCCACGGAGTCGCGCGCTCGTCGCGGTCTTGCGGATGAAGAATGAACGAACACGTCGAGATTTACAGTGATGGAGCCTGTCGTGGTAACCCGGGACCGGGTGGCTGGGGGGCATTGTTACGCAAGGAAGGACATGAAAAACGCCTGTGCGGCGCGGCACCAGATACCACAAATAACCGTATGGAACTGATGGGCGCAATTGAAGGGCTGCGGGCCCTGAAACGTCCCTGTACGGTCACGGTATGGACGGACTCCGAGTATGTGAAGAAAGGGATGACCGAGTGGCTGCCCGGCTGGAAGGCCCGTGGCTGGAAAACCTCGGCAAGAGCCCCGGTCAAGAATGCGGATCTCTGGCAGATGCTGGAGATTGAGGCGGCGCGCCATGCAGTCGACTGGCGCTGGATCAAGGGGCATGCGGGTCATGAAGGCAACGAAATTGCTGATCAGTTGGCCAATCAGGCCATCGATTCAATGTTGGGAAAGTGATTTTTCATGCGACAGATAATTCTGGATACGGAAACTACCGGCATTGATCCCAGCCATGGCCATCGCCTGATTGAAATTGGGTGTCTGGAGCTGATCAACAGGCGGCTGACGGGCAAGAGCTTCCATCAATACTTCAATCCTGAGCGGGTGGTTGAGGATGAAGCCATTGCCGTTCATGGTCTTACGAATGCCTTTCTGGCCGACAAGCCGCTTTTCGCCAGTCATGTTGATGATTTTCTCGCCTTTGTTAAGGGGGCGGAGCTGATCATCCACAATGCCCCTTTCGACGTTGGCTTCATCAACAGTGAAATGGCTTTGCTGGATCGTGGCCTGGGTGTAATCACGGATTACTGCACTGTGCTGGACACACTGGTCATGGCCCGCACAAGGCATCCGGGGCAGAAAAACAATCTGGATGCCCTGGCCAGGCGTTACGGTGCTGACCAGCGTGATCGTACCTATCACGGTGCTTTGCTGGACTCTGAAATTCTTGCTGATGTTTATCTGGGCATGACAGGTGGGCAGGTCGGACTGGCGCTGGGCGGTGAAGAGTTTGGCGATGATGGCGAGCGCAGGGCAGAGGGGCCTCGTCGACTGCCGGCAGGTCGTATTCCCTTGCCTGTTATTCGTGCCACCCCCGAGGAGATGGCTCGCCATCAGGCCAAGCTTGTCGTGCTGGACAAGGCTGCCGGAGGATCTTCCCTCTGGCGGAATTTTGATCCGGTTTAAAGATGTGACGCCGGACACTGAATTTGTGTTGAAAATGGCAAACTAATTCATTAATGACAATGACTTAGCGTTGAAAATTGACCATGACTCTAAGTCGTGCCACAGTTGGGCATAGACAGGGTCCGGTGGTATCTGGCCGTGAAGTCTGGTCCATGCGGACACCATAAAAATAGCGCAGGAATGCACCCCATGTTTTTCATCCCCAACATTTCCTCCCTGAATCTCGTCAAGGCAGAAGTCGATGCAACCCTGGCTCAAATTGAGGCGCAGGTTGGCTCCTATGTTGAGGAACGTGAAAATACGGCAGTACTGACGACCTGTGTGGAGGAGATGGACCAGGTTTATGGTGCACTTCGTCTGATCGAGCTGCCCGGGGCGCTGGAGCTGGCGGGAGTGATGAGCCAGCTCATGCGTCAGGTGCAGGCAAATGGTGCCGATGCGGCGGATGAGGCTTTCGCTGCGCTCGGGCAGGGCATCATGGTGATCGGACGTTATCTTGAGTATGTGCAGATCAAGGAGGGTGCCTGGCCACAACTGCTTCTCCCCGCCATCAATCAGGTAAGGGCGGCTCTGGGGCAGAATCCTCTGCCAGAGGGTTACTTCCTTCATGTCAGCGAATTGCCTGCCGCACCGGCAGTGACGCAGCTCGATGTCACGCACGCGCAACTTAATGCACTGGTGCGTCGTCTGCGTCTGATGTACCAGACGGCCTTGATTGCGGTTCTTCGTGACCAATCGGATGTGCCGCACTTGCGCATGATGATTCGTGCGTGTGAACGTGCCCAGCAGGTTTGCGGTCAGCGTCCCCAGGCACTGTTATGGTGGGTCGGGGCAGCCATGATCGAGGCGCTGCAGCATGGTGCGGCAATCAGCCCGGCCCGCAAGGCGTTGCTGGGGCAGCTTGATCGTCAGCTCAAGGCACTGGCCGTCAATGATGGTGGAGGAAATCCCGATCCCCGGTTGCTCAGTGATTGTCTTTATGTGGTGGGGTTGGTGCTCAAGGGCGATCATGTGGTGCCTGTTCGCACAGCCTTTTCCCTTGATTCCTGCTCGCTCACAGAGGAGGGCGTCACTGCCGAATATGAGTTGATGTGTGGTCCGGGCGGCTCCGTCATCAAGACAGTGGCTTCTGTCCTCAAGGATGAACTGGCCCTGATCAAGGACACTCTGGATCTGATGTCGCGTGGCGCCAAGAATGACAGCGAGAGCTATCAGACGATGGCAGATACCCTGAACAGGACCTCACAGACACTTGTCATGCTTGGCCTTTTGGATGCCAGCCAGCAAATGCGTGCGCAGGCAGATGATGTGCGTGGCTGGCAGGGTGAGCCGGCTGTTTCGGAGCTGCACGCTCTTGTTGATGCCTTGATGGATGTCGAGAATGCTGTCGCGGGTCTGGTCAAGCAGGTAACGCCTGGTGCAGATACTGCTGTTACCAACAGCAGGATTTCCGTGCATCAGCTTGATGAGGCGCGTGGGCTGCTGGTGGCAGAGTCGCGCTCCGGGCTTTCGCTGGCCAAGCGTGGTATCAGTTCATACCTCGAGTCAGAACGCGATCTGCTGCATCTGGCAAATGTCCCATCAACATTGCAGTCGGTTGCGGGTGGCCTCTCATTCCTGATGATAGAACGAGGCGCAGAAATATTGCGTTCGTGTGCCCGTTTTATTGACTCCCGTATGCTTGTTGCCGACACTCAGCCATCAATGGCCGATCTTGAAACACTGGCAGACGCCATTTCCAGTGTTGACTATTTTCTGGAAAGCCTTGAGGCGAACAAGCCGATTGGTGACAGTATTCTTGAAATTGCAGAAGACAGCGTGGCTGAACTCGGATTTCCGGTTGGCCGCTCTCAGGCTGCGTAATGACTGCCGGCCCTTGCCGGCTTGAACGCTCATGGAGTCCCTCTGATGTCCTTCATTCCCGCTGTCGCCGCCCCTGATGACTTGAGTGGCGACCGGCTGTGGCTTGTATTTCAGGGGCATCGTGTGCTGGTCGGTGATGATCCTTCGGCGCCATTTTTCCCCGAACTCAAGGATGTGAGCTGGTTGGGGCTACCTGAGGTCGATCGTCATTTTATTGGTCACTGGGAGGGAAAAGGCGTTTTTGCGGTTGCCACATCAGGTGACATTGCTCCTCCGGACGGTTACCACTTTGAAGATCTTCGTCGTGTTCTTGGCCAGACAAGTGATGAGTTGTTTGGTGTTGTCGGCAGGGCATTGCAGATTCTGGAGTGGAGTGCCAGTCACCGGTTTTGTGGTCGCTGTGGTCAGGCCACGGTTGCGCACTCCCGTGGTGAGCGGGCCCGGGTCTGTCCTTCCTGTACATCCAGTTACTATCCGCGAATCAATCCCTGCATGATCGTTCTGGTAACGCGTGGTGAGGAGTTGTTGCTGGCGCGAGCGCAGCGCTTCAATCGGCCCATGTACAGCACGCTTGCCGGTTTTGTAGAGGCAGGAGAGTCGGTTGAGGAAACGCTCGTGCGTGAGGTGATGGAAGAGGTGGGAGTGCAGGTAAAAAATCCCTGTTATTTTTCCAGTCAATCATGGCCTTTTCCCGGTAATCTCATGCTCGGGTTTCATGCGGAGTACGCAGGTGGGGATATCCTGGTTCAGGAAGAAGAAATTGCCGATGCGCAGTTTTTTCACTACACCACGCTGCCAGAGATTCCTCCTCGCGGAAGCATTGCCCATGCCCTCATTCAGGACTTTGTGTCACGATGCCGGACGCGCTGATTTTTTAAAATTTTTCTGGAGCTATCAGTGATTGATCTGTTGTTGCAGTATGGACTTTTTCTTGCCAAGACCGCTACCGTGGTTGTTGCCGCGCTCATAGTGATTGTGGGGGTTAGCAATATCGGGCAGCGGCGTCGCCCGTCGGATGAGGGTGATATTGAGGTTACCTATCTCAATGACCGTCTTCAGGATTATGGCGACCTCATGCGTGAGGCGGTGCTGGACAAGCATGCATTGAAGGCATATTTCAAAAAAGAAAAGCAGGCAGACAAGAAAAAAGAAAAAGAGCTCAAGAATGCCGGTAGTGATGAATCACGAAAATCACGGGTATACGTAATCAATTTTCATGGTGATATCAGGGCATCGGCCGTTGAGTCACTGCGCCGTGAAATTACCGCTATTCTTACCCTTGCGGATGCAGGGCATGACGAGATTGTTGTTAATCTTGAAAGCCCCGGCGGCATGGTGCACGGCTATGGCCTGGCGGCGTCCCAGCTCGCCCGCATCCGCCAGAAAAAACTGCCTCTGACGATCTGCGTCGACAAGGTGGCCGCCAGTGGTGGCTACATGATGGCGTGTCTTGGTAACCGTATCCTTGCCGCGCCTTTCGCAGTGGTGGGCTCAATCGGGGTGGTTGCCCAGATGCCCAACATTCATCGCCTGCTCAAGAAGCATGACATCGATGTCGAGCTGCACACGGCAGGAGAATACAAACGCACCCTGACCGTCATGGGGGAGAACACCGAGGCGGGTCGCCAGAAGTTTCGTGAGGAGTTGGAAGATACTCATGAACTTTTCAAGGAGTTTGTGCATGAGCAGCGGCCATCCCTTGATATTGCCAAGGTTGCAACAGGTGAGCACTGGTATGGGCAGCGTGCTCTGGCGATGGGTCTGGTTGATGAGCTGAAAACAAGTGATGAGTATCTGACTGAACGTGCGCGTGATGCAGACCTCTATGTTGTTCGTTATGTGCAGCGGCACAAGCTCATGACCCGGCTTGGGCTGGCGGCAGAAGGCAGTGTTGATCGGCTGGCCATGCGCTGGTGGGATCGGATGCAGCAGCGTCCCTGGTGGTAAGCCCACTTTTTGTGTAAAAAAATAGCGGCCAAGGCCGCTATTTTTTATTCCGGGATCAGGTTCCTGAAAGAGCAAATTTCACTGCAATAATGACGCCCAGTATCATGATCAGGGCAAAAATGACGCCGGCCACAATAAAGGGTGTCGGATCGTTGCTGCTGAAGTCACGCTTGCGGTTTTCTTCGGTCTGCACGCCAAACCAGGCACGGAAGACGCTGAGGATCACATCAAGGGTGGATACTTGAGTTGGCTTGTTGTCGTCCTGCTTTTGCGGATCAGTCATTGGTGCCTCGCTGTGACATCAGTTTTCCGGCTCATAGCCGAGATTGGGTGAAAGCCACCTTTCGGCGGTGCGGCGATCCCAGCCTTTGCGCTTTGCGTAATCCAGTACCTGATCCTGCTCCAGCTTGCCGACATTGAAGTAACAGCTTTCCGGGTGCGAGAAATACCAGCCACTGACTGCTGCCGTAGGGTACATGGCAAAGTGTTCAGTCAGGTTGATGCCGGTATTCGTGGTGGCATCGAGCAGTTTGAACAGTGTGGCTTTTTCAGTGTGGTCCGGGCAGGCCGGGTAGCCGGGCGCAGGACGGATGCCGACATATTTTTCACGGATCAGGGCATCGTTATCGAGTACTTCATCCGGCACATAGCCCCAGAACTCACGACGCACACGCAGGTGCAGGTGTTCGGCAAACGCCTCAGCCAGACGGTCGGCCAGCGACTTCACCAGAATGGAATTGTAGTCGTCACCAGCCGCCTCAAACTCCTTGGCAAACTCATCGCAGCCATCACCTGCAGTGACGGCAAAGCCGCCGATATAATCGTGCAGGCCACTTTCAACCGGAGCCACAAAGTCAGCCAGGGAGTAGTTCGGTTTGCCACTGACCTTGTCACTTTGCTGGCGCAGGTGGTGCAGGGTGGCGAGTACGTCCGTGCGGCTGTCATCAGCATAGACGGTGGTGTCATCTGCACCAGTGCGTGCAGCAGGCCACAGGCCGATCACGGCATGTGCTTTCAGTCGTTTTTCGCTGACGATACGCTTCAGCATGGCCTGGGCATCCGCAAACAGGCTTCTTGCTGCCTCACCCACAACATCATCCTTCAGGATGGCCGGATACTTTCCGGACAGTGACCAGGAGATAAAGAAAGGTGTCCAGTCGATGAGGTCAATCAGCTTCTCAAGCGGATAGTCACGCAGAACGGTGATGCCGGGCTTCAGTGGCACAGGTGGCGTATAGTTTGTCCAGTCAGGCTTGAAGCCCATGTCAATCGCTTGCTCATAGCTCAGACGATCTGCCTTGGGCTTGCGGTTGGCATGGCGGATACGGACTTCTTCGTATTCCTGATGACGTTCGGCGACAAAAGCGGCCTTCAGGTCCTTGCTCAGCAGAGAGGTGGCAACGCCAACGGCACGCGAGGCATCAGCCACGTACACCACTGCATCGTTCTTGTACTGGGGCTCAACCTTTACGGCCGTGTGTGCCTTCGATGTGGTTGCACCACCGATCAGCAGCGGCACATGAAAGTCCTGACGCTGCATTTCACGCGCCACATGCACCATTTCATCCAGTGACGGTGTGATCAGACCGGACAGGCCGATGATGTCCACTTTCTCGGCACGAGCGGTTTCAAGAATGCGGTCGGCCGACACCATTACACCCAGGTCGACGATATCGTAACCGTTGCAACCCAATACAACGCCAACAATATTCTTGCCGATGTCATGCACGTCGCCTTTTACCGTCGCCAGCAGGATCTTGCCCTTGCTCTCTATGACGCCGTTCTTTTCGGCTTCGATATACGGAATAAGATAGGCAACCGCCTGTTTCATCACGCGGGCAGATTTCACCACCTGTGGCAGGAACATCTTGCCGTCACCAAAAAGGTCGCCTACCACATTCATGCCGGCCATCAGGTGGCCTTCAATTACATGAATGGGTTTTTCCGACTGTTGCCGTGCCTCTTCGGTATCTTCTTCAATGAATGCGGTAATCCCTTTCACCAGCGCATATTCAATACGTTTGGCAACAGGCAGCGAGCGCCACTCCAGTGT
>JBASJP010000149.1:0-2372 GCA_049655345.1 Moraxellaceae bacterium | reverse complement strand
GCAACCGGGTGTGCGTTCTGGAACAGCACTACACGGCGGGTGGCTTTACCCACTCCTACGAGCGCGAAGGTTTCGAGTGGGATGTCGGCGTGCATTACATCGGCGAGATGAACAAGCCCTCCATGCTCAAGCGCCTGTTTGACGTGATCTCGGATGGCCAGCTGAAGTGGGCCGACATGGACCCGGTCTATGACCGCATCACCGTCGGTGAGCGCACCGTGGATTTTGTGGCCGGCAAAAATAATCTGGCCGACTCGCTGAAAGCGCATTTTCCTGACGAGGCCGATGCCATTGATGCGTATATCGCACTGATCAGCAAGGTCGCCGGCTCCGCGCAGAAATTCTACGCCGGCAAAGCCATGCCGCGTCTGGCCGGCAAGGCCTTTCACGCCATTCGCCCGCTGCTGGTGCCAAAAGAATGTTTCATGACGGTACGTGAAGTGCTGGAAGGCCTGACCAAAAACCAGGAACTGATTGGCGTGCTTGTCGGCCAGTGGGGCGACTACGGCATGGTGCCGTCCGAAGCCTCGTTCATGATGCACACCTCGGTGGTGAAGCATTATTTCAACGGCGGCAGCTATCCGGTGGGTGGTTCGTGGAAAATGGCCGACACCATCATTCCGGTCATTCGTGCCGCCGGTGGCGAAGTCTTCACGTATGCAAAAGTGAAAGAAATCCTGATCGAAAAAGGCCGTGCCACCGGCGTTGTCATGGACAACGGTGATGTGCTGCATGCCGACGCCATTGTCAGTGATGCCGGCGCCAGCATTACCTTCAACTCGCTGCTGCCAGAAGCCGAACGCCAGCGCTACGGGTATGCCAAGCACATGCAAAAAGTTAAGCCGTCTGCAGCGCATCTGTGCCTGTACGCCGGCTTCAAGGGCACCGCAAAAGAACTGGGCATTCCGCGCACCAACTTCTGGATTTATCCCTCGGCCGACCACGAAGGCAACGTTGCACGTTACCAGGCCGACAAGAATGCACCGTTCCCCATGCTCTACATTTCCTTTCCCTCCGCCAAAGACCCGGAGTGGGATGCCAACTATCCGGGCAAGAGCACGGTAGAAGTGCTGAGCTTTGGCCCGTGGGAATGGTTTTCGAAATGGGACGGCACCACCTGGAACCAGCGTGGCGAAGAATACGAAACACTGAAAGAAAATTTCCGCCTGCGCTTGCTGGACGAACTGTACAAGCAGATGCCGCAACTGAAAGACGCACTGGTGTATGCCGAACTTTCAACACCACTGTCCACCGCCTGGTTCCAGATGAATGCCAAGGGCGAGATTTACGGACTGGACCATGACGTGCAGCGCTTCAAACAGGACTGGCTGCACCCGGTAACACCGATCAAGGGCTTGTACCTGACCGGGCAGGATATTGTGTCCGGCGGTGTTGGCGGCGCACTGGTCGGCGGCATGATGACCACCAGCGCCATGCTCGGCAAGGATGCACTCAAGGTGATGAAACTGCTGAAAGAGTGGCGCCCCGCAGAAGCCACCGGTAGCGCCGTACCAGGCTGACCGGCATGCGCCATATCCTTGCGAGCCTCCTCTCCACCCTCGTGCTTGGCCCGGTCCTGCTGCTGCAGGGCCGGCATGTACGCAAGGTCACGCCAAAACTGCCAGAGCCACCCGGTGAACGCAGCGGCATTACGGGCAGCGGCCCCGAGTTGCGCTTGCTCATTCTGGGCGACTCGGCAGCAGCAGGCGTGGGCGCCCCGCATCAACGCGATGCCCTGCTGGGCCAACTGGTGAGTGCCCTGGCAAAGGATTTCTGTGTGCACTGGACGCTGCATGCGTGCACGGGGCACACCACGCAACAGGCCCTTGCCCATCTGGCACAACTGCCACCACAACCGTTCGACATGGTGGTGACCTCCATCGGCGTGAACGACGCCACAGCCGGCACCGCCACAAAACGCTGGCGGCAACACATGATGGAGTTGCTGCACACACTCGAAGAGCGCCACGAGGCGGGTCACATTCTGGTTTCCGGATTACCACCCATGCACCGCTTTCCGGCGTTACCGCAGCCGCTACGGTGGTATATGGGCATGCGTGCAGCAGCGCTTAACCGCGCACTGCAGCAACTGTTAGCAGGCAATCCGCGACGCCAGCTGGTGGAGGTCGCGTTTTCAGATGATGCAGAGCTGATGGCCAGTGACGGGTTTCATCCTGGCCCGGGGGCTTATGCGGAGTGGGGGAAGATTGTGGCGGGCGTTATGCGGGAGCGACTGGAAGAGTCACCCCGTCATTAAAAATACCGGAGCTTGTCAGAAGGCAACGCCCATTGAGGCCTCCAGCCACGTACTACTCTTCAAGGCTTCTTCGGTCGCAGTATCACTCACAATGGGATCAAGGCCTGCGTAGGGG
>JBASJP010000148.1:0-6146 GCA_049655345.1 Moraxellaceae bacterium | reverse complement strand
ACACCGGGGAAGCATTACCACGGGGCGCCTACCGCGAGGCACTGAAAAAAGCCCGGGAAGTGCTGTTTGAGCGCTTTCGGGCAGGGGAAGACATCCGCCGGCTGGTCGGCATGCGTGCCTGGGTGATTGATCAGATACTTGCGCACGCATGGTGCGCCCTCAGGCTGGACGCCTACACTGACGTCACCCTGCTCGCTGTCGGCGGCTATGGCCGGGGCGAACTGCATCCCGGCTCTGACATTGACGTGCTTGTCCTGCATGACCAGACCACGCTTGGTGAAGCCGAAGGGCAGGCAATCAGCAGCTTTATTACCCTGTTGTGGGATCTGGGCCTGGAAGTCGGCTCCAGTGTCCGCTCACAGGAAGAGTGTGTAGAAGCGGCACGTGAGGACATCACCATTGCCACCAACCTGATGGAGTCCCGCACCATCATTGGCAACGAGTCTTTACGGGAGGCCATGCTGGCGCGTACCGGCCCCGAGCATCTGTGGCCCGGCAAGGCGTTCTTCAAGGCAAAGTGGGACGAACAGATTGCCCGGCATGCCAAGCACAACAATACCGAATACAACCTTGAGCCCGACATCAAGAATGCCCCCGGCGGCCTGCGCGACATCCAGACCGTAGGCTGGGTGGCCAAACGTCACTTTGGCGCGGCGACCCTGCAGGACCTGGTCGGGCACGGGTTCATTACCGAAAACGAGTTTCATCAGCTCGATGAAGGACTGTCACTGCTCTGGCGTATCCGCTTTGCCCTGCACATGATTGCCGGGCGCAGTGAAAACCGGCTGCTGTTTGATTATCAGCGCCAGATTGCTTTGCTCTTCGGCTATACCGACACCAATGCCAACCGTGCCGTCGAGCAGCTCATGAAGTCCTATTACCGGGCCGCCATGACCATCTCGATGCTGAACGAAATGCTGCTGCAGTATTTCGACGAGGCCATTCTGCGCGCCGAGGACGATGCCGTAATCACGCAGGTCAATTCCCGCTTCCAGTTGCGTGACGGCTACATAGAGACCACCAGCAATCAGGTCTTCCAGCGGACGCCCGCCGCCCTGATGGAGATATTTGTCCTGCTTGGCAATGACGCCGACATCCTTGGCGTACGTGCCAGCACCATCCGGCTCATCATGGAAAGCGCCGAAAGAATTGACGACCGCTTTCGCAATGACATCCGCAACACATCGCTCTTCATGGAGCTGCTGCGTTGCAAGCATGCCCTGTTCTCATCGTTGCGGCGCATGAAACGGTACGGCGTACTGGGCCGCTACATCCCCGCCTTTGGCAATATCATCGGGCAGATGCAGTATGACCTTTTCCATATTTACACTGTTGATGCGCACACCCTGCTGGTATTGAAAAACATGCGCCGCTTCCGCTATCCGGAAGTCGAAGAACGCTTTCCGGTGGTGGCAAAAATCGCCCAGTTACTGCCCAAGATCGAACTGCTTTATCTGGCTGGTCTTTTTCATGACATTGCCAAGGGACGCGGTGGCGATCACTCAGAGCTTGGCGCAGTCGATGCCCATGCATTTTGCCTGCACCACGGCCTTGGAAAGTGGGATGCCAATCTGGTGGCATGGCTTGCGCAGAATCATCTTGTCATGTCGATGACGGCACAAAAAAAAGATGTGTCTGATCCTGACGAAATCAATGAGTTTGCGCGCAAGGTCGGAGACATCGTACACCTCGACTACCTTTACGCCCTGACAGTTGCCGATATTTGTGCCACCAACCCCACGCTCTGGAGCTCATGGCGCGCCAGCCTGTTACGCCAGCTTTACACCCAGACCAAGCGGGCATTGCGTCGCGGCCTTGGCAACCCCATCGACAAGCAGGAATGGATCGACGAAACACGTGCGGCCGCACTGAGCCTGCTGCAATCCGCCCGGATTGACCCTGCTGCGGTCAACAGCATCTGGGACAACCTGGGCGATGATTACTTCCTTCGTGAAAACGCCACCGATATCGCCTGGCACACGCAGGCCATTCTGGAACACCTGAATGACGCACATCCTCTGGTGCTGATCCGGAAAAGCACCAGCGAACAGTTTGAGGGCGCCACACAGATCTTTATTCATACACGCGACATGCCCAACCTGTTCGCCGCCACAGTTGCCGCCATGGACCAGCTGCACCTGACCGTACTGGATGCGCGAATCATTACAGCCAAAACACACTTCTCCCTCGACACCTATATCGTGCTTGACGAGAACGGCGCACCGATTCATGACGAGCGACGGCTTGGCATTATCCACAACACCCTGATGCAGACCCTGTCCAACCCTGACCGCTTCCCCGAGATCGTTCAGCGCCGCATGCCGCGACAACTCAAGCACTTCGATGTCAAAACGACCGTCACCATCAGCAACGACATCGTCAACCAGCGCACCATTGTCGAAGTCATGACACTGGACCGCCCCGGCCTGCTGGCGCGCATCGGACGCATCTTCATGGAGGCTGGCGTAGATTTGCAGAACGCACGCATTGCTACGCTGGGTGAGAGGGCCGAAGACGTTTTCTTCATCACCAACAAGCAACAACAACCGATTTCGGATCCGGATGTGTGCAACCAACTGGCTGATCGTCTGCGTGAGCAACTGGATCAGCCTAACTGACAAGGCAAGGAGTGCATGACATGAATCCCGAACTTGCCCGGCTACAAGCCTACCCGTTCGAGCGACTCGCCCAGCTGTTCAAGGAGCTGACACCGCCAACCCGGCTGTCTCCCATTGCCCTGTCGATCGGGGAGCCTCGACATGCCTCGCCCGATTTCGTAAAGCAGACACTGATCGACAACCTGTCAAAGCTGGCGATCTACCCGACCACCAAGGGCTTGCCCGTCCTGCGAGAAACCATCGGTAACTGGCTGAAAAACCGCTTCAAACTGGACAGGATTGATGCGGAAAACGAAATCCTGCCCGTCATGGGCACCCGCGAGGCACTGTTTTCCTTCACCCAGGCCGCTGTGGACCGCTCGAAAAAATCCCTGATACTGATGCCGGCACCGTTCTACCAGATCTACGAAGGTGCGGCATATCTGGCCGGGGCCGAACCCCATTACCTGCCCTGCTCTGCAGAAAACGGCTTTATCCCGGATTATGATGCTGTTCCAGACTCTATCTGGGCACACACACAACTGTTGTTTGTCTGCTCACCAGGCAACCCGACCGGGGCCGTCACCAGCCGGGAAATCCTGAAAAAACTGATTGCACTTGCCGATAGACACAACTTCATCATCGTGTCGGATGAGTGCTACTCGGAAATCTATTTCGACGAAGCCAATCCCCCGGTCGGCCTGCTGCAGGTATGCGCTGAAACCGGTCGTCATGATTACTCACGCTGCATCGTCTTCCACTCCCTGTCCAAGCGATCCAACCTGCCCGGCTTACGCTCGGGCTTTGTGGCCGGCGATGCCAAATTGCTCAGGCCCTACCTGCTCTATCGCACCTACCATGGTGCCGCCATGCCGGTTCAGCACCAGCTGGCATCGGTTGCCGCATGGCAGGATGAGGCACACGTTGCCGAGAACCGGGCGCTGTACCGACACAAGTTTGCCGAGTTCAAATCCATCATGGAGCCGGTATACTCGCTCACCATGCCGGATGCCGGCTTCTATTTCTGGATGCGCACCCCCATTGACGATGATGTCTTTGCGCAGCGCCTTTATGAAGAAAAGAATGTCACCGTCCTGCCCGGCCGTTTTCTGGGTCGTGAAGTGAATGACCGCAACCCTGGTGCCAGCCATGTGCGACTGGCCCTGGTGGCATCACCGGAAGAATGTGCCGAGGCGGCACATCGACTGCGCGACTTCATGAAATCCCTTTGAGTTTTCCGCAAGGGCGACAGCGCCAGCAACGATGGTGCTGTCGTCCTTGCATTTGTCTTGTCCTATGGAGTTCACCATGAGCCTGCAACAACTGATTGAAGACGCCTTCGAGCGTCGCACCGAGTTCTCGCCCTCCAACACGCCTTCCGACGTGCGTGCGGCCGTCAATGAGGCGCTTGCCGCTCTTGATGCCGGCAAACTGCGCGTGGCAGAAAAAATCAATGGCGAATGGGCTGTGCACCAGTGGCTGAAGAAGGCCGTGCTGCTGTCCTTCCGCCTCAATGACAACGCTCCCATCGCGGGCGGTGGCGGCGTCCAGTTTTATGACAAGGTCCCCACCAAGTTTGCCGACTGGACGGCAGAACAGTTTGCAGCCGCAGGTGTGCGCGTGGTACCTCCGGCAGTAGCACGCAAGGGTGCCTATATTGCCCGTAACGTGGTTCTGATGCCGTCCTATGTCAACATTGGCGCCTATGTGGATGAAGGCTCCATGGTGGACACCTGGGCCACCGTCGGCTCCTGCGCCCAGATCGGCAAGAATGTGCACCTTTCCGGCGGCGTTGGCATTGGTGGCGTGCTGGAGCCGCTGCAGGCCAATCCAACCATCATCGAAGACAACTGCTTCATCGGTGCACGCTCGGAAGTGGTGGAAGGCGTGATCATCGAGGAAGGTGCCGTGCTGTCAATGGGCGTATACATTGGCCAGAGCACCCGCATCTATGATCGCGAAACCGGTGAAATCCATTACGGTCGCGTACCGGCCGGCTCAGTGGTTGTTCCCGGGAGCCTTCCATCCAAAGATGGCAAGTACTCGCTGTATGCTGCCATCATCGTAAAGAAGGTGGATGCGCAGACCCGCTCCAAGGTCGGCATCAACGAACTGCTGCGCGTGGACTGACGTCCGTCAGGCACGTTACTAAAAAGGCAGCGCAAGCTGCCTTTTTTACAGGGGTCAGAATGGTCACGATTTACGGCATCAAGAACTGCGACACCATGAAAAAGGCTTTCGCCTGGCTGGACAGCAATGGTGTTGCCTACAGCTTTCACGACTACAAGAAATCCGGCATTGATGCCGCTACGCTGGCGCACTGGGAGCAGGTACTTGGCTGGGAAACCCTGCTCAACCGCCGTGGCACCACCTGGCGCAAACTGGATGCTGACACCCAGGCCAGCATCAATCGCGAGAAGGCGCTACGCCTGATGCAGGAGCAGTCCTCGCTCATCAAGCGCCCCGTCCTGGATACCGGCAGCGATCTGCTCTGCGGTTTTGACACCGGGGCCTGGCAGGAAAAGCTTGGCCGATGAAATCTCCGCTCCATATCGCCGCCGGGCCGAAAGCACTCCGCCACCTGCAGGAAAACGGTCTGCAACTTGCCGACATCCGGGCCATGCTTGGCGCATCCGGAGGCCCGAAGTGGCTGGTACTGAACCAGCTTGACCGCTTTCTGGCCCCCCGTCTGGCCGCTGACACCCAGGTTGATGTGGACCTTCTGGGCACCTCCATCGGCAGCTGGCGCTTTGCCTGCTATGCCCAACCGGATCCGCTGGCAGCCTTTGACCGCTTTGAAGCCGCCTATTTCGAACAGGCCTACACGGCCAGACCGGATACACGCGAAATCAGTCTTGTCTGTAGCAGGATTCTTGAGGCCATTCTGGGCGAGCAGCATGCCGCCATCGTGAACTCAGACAAGCGTCGACTGCATACCATTGCCAACCGCTGCCGGCCAGTCATGCTGGATAAACACAACGAGCCCGGCAAATGGCAGCTGGGCGCATCCGCACTGGCCAATGCCGCCGGCCGCAAACACCTGAAGCATTTTTTCGAACGCATCCTGTTTGCGCCAGCGGGTAGCAAACTGCCCTTTCAGGAATCAATGTTCCCGCAAGAAAACGTCTGCATGCACACAGGGAATCTGCAGCAGGCGCTAATGGCCACTGCCTCCATCCCCTTGCTCATGCAGGCTGTTCACGACATTCCCGGCACCAGCGGGGGCGCCTGTGTTGACGGCGGGATCATCGACTACCACTTCGATACGCCACTGCCTTATGACAACGGCATCGTGCTCTACCTGCACTTCAGTCCGCGTCTGATCCCTGGCTGGTTCGACAAGATGC
Source organism: Moraxellaceae bacterium (assembly GCA_049655345.1). GTDB lineage: Bacteria > Pseudomonadota > Gammaproteobacteria > Pseudomonadales > Moraxellaceae > UBA2031. The sequence goes on along the minus strand of JBASJP010000148.1, from coordinate 202 downwards.
TGCCGTGGCGCAAACCCCGCGCCGCCAGCATGGACAATGTTCTGCTGATCACACCCTCGCAGAAGTTCATTGCCGGCCTGCCCAATGGCCGCATTCCGGACCGGCAGGATTTTGTGCAGATGGATGATGTCCAGCGCAAGGCGGCCTGGCGCAGGGTGCTGGCTGAAACCGGGAGACTGGCCGAGGAGCTGGCGCAAAAACT
>JBASJP010000147.1:0-4017 GCA_049655345.1 Moraxellaceae bacterium | reverse complement strand
TCACCAGTCCGATCTGATTGCCGACGATATCCTCGGTTATCTCAAGCAGCTCGAAAACAAGGATCTGCTGCGCTTCATCACCTGTGGCAATGTCGACGATGGCAAGTCCACGCTGATTGGCCGTCTGCTGCATGACTCCAAGCTGATTTTTGAAGACCAGCTGGCCGCCATCCAGAAAGATTCGCAGAAGTACAACACCACCGACCAGGAAATCGATCTGGCGCTGCTGGTGGATGGTCTGCAGGCCGAGCGCGAGCAGGGCATTACCATTGATGTGGCCTACCGCTATTTCTCTACCGAAAAGCGCAAGTTCATCATTGCCGACTGCCCGGGTCACGAGCAGTACACCCGCAACATGGCCACGGGTGCGTCTACCAGCAACCTTGCCATCATCCTGATCGATGCGCGTTACGGTGTGCAGACACAAACACGTCGGCACAGCTATATCGTCAGCCTGCTCGGCATTCGTCACGTGATTGTTGCCGTGAACAAGATGGATATCGTTGATTTTGACGAGAACGTCTTCAACAGCATCCGCCAGCAGTACCTCGATTTTGCAGACGAGCTGCATATCCCTGATATCCGCTTTGTGCCCATGTCTGCCCTGCGCGGTGACAATGTGGTTACCCGCAGCGAAAAGACCCCGTGGTACAGCGGCGAAACGCTGATGGAAACGCTGGAAAGCGTGCAGATCACCCATGACGTCACGCTGGATGCCTTCCGCCTGCCCGTGCAGTTTGTGAACCGCCCCAACCTCGACTTCCGTGGTTTCTGCGGCACGGTAGCCTCGGGCGAGGTTCGCAAGGGCGACACCATCATGGCATTGCCATCGGGCAAGTCGGCCGTGGTGAAAAGCGTGCTGACACCGGCCGGTGAAGAGAACATCGGTTTTGTCGGTCAGGCCGTTACCGTCACGCTGGACCGCGAGATTGATATCTCCCGTGGCGACATGATCGTGCGGGCCGACGAAACCCTGCCCAATGTGTCGCAGGCGTTTGATTCGTACATCGTCTGGATGAACGAAAACCCGCTCGTGCCGGGCAAGGAATACGCCTTCAAGCTGGGTGGCAAGACCGTATTCGGACGTATCGAGAAAGTCCTGCACCGTATCGAGATCAATACCTTTGATCACATTGCGGCAGACCAGCTGGGCCTTAATGAAATCGGCCTGTGCCGTGTGGTGGTGAACGCCCCCGTGGTGTTCGATGCCTACCGCATCTGCCGTGGTACCGGCAGCCTCATCGTGATTGACCGTCTGAGCAACGCCACGGCCGGTGCCGGCATGGTGGCCGCCGCTGCCCAGGCCGATCTGGAGTTGCAGCGTGCGCATGTGGAAACACTGCTGCTGGGCGTCTCCGAGCAGGATCTGCATGACTTTGTCAGCAAGCACTACCCGCACTGGGGTGTGAAACCACTTGCCTGAGGGGTTTTCACCCCCCTGTATTGGCGGTGCAGGTATCTCCTGCCCATGAAAAAGCCGGCTGATGCCGGCTTTTTCATGGGCGCTCACAATGGGCAAGGATGTCCGCAGGCGCTGGCCTTTGGCCCTGCACGGCCATGGCGGGCAATCCGCCAGGGCATGCCGCAAAATGATGAGTTACATCTCGAATATCAGGGCCTGAAGCCTGCCGCCCTCCAATTTGGTATATTCCTGCCTTCGTTCGGATTGTCACATGGCGTCCCGTCTTGTCGGTTCAGCCAGCCCCTGCGGTTTCAGGTAAGTGCCCTGGGCGGCAGTATGAGACTGCAGTTTGGTTCAAGGATATTAAATGCGCGACAAGCCCATCTATGTAACCCAGCCATTCCTGCCTTCCCTGGATGATTTTATCCCCTATCTGGAGAAAATCTGGGACAGCAAGGTGCTCACCAATGGCGGCCCCATGCATCAGCAGCTGGAGCAGGCCCTGTGTGACTATCTGGGGGTGGAGCACATAGCCCTGTTCAACAATGGCACCATTGCCCTGTTGACCGCACTGCAAACCCTGCGCATTACCGGTGAGGTCATCACCACGCCCTATTCATTTGTAGCGACAGCCCATTCATTGCTGTGGAACGGCATCAAGCCCGTTTTTGTTGATATCGATCCGGATTCCCTCAATCTGGATCCGGCCCGGATCGAGGCTGCCATCACCGGGAATACCACCGCCATCATGCCCGTGCATTGTTATGGCAATCCCTGTGATGTAGAGGCCATTCAGGCGATTGCCGACAAGCATGGCCTGAAGGTTATCTATGACGCCGCACATGCGTTTGGTGTGCAGGATGCCGGCGGCAGCATTTTGCGCCATGGCGACCTTAGTGTGCTCAGTTTTCATGCCACCAAGGTTTTCAATACCTTTGAGGGCGGTGCCATAGTCTGCCCCGATGCCGAGACAAAACTGCGAATCAACCATCTCAAGAACTTTGGCTTTGTGAATGAGGTGACGGTGGTCGAGGCGGGTATCAATGGCAAGATGAGCGAGATCAATGCCGCCTTTGGCCTGCTTCAGCTCAAGCATATTGATGAAGCGATGGAGCGACGACACCAGATAGACCGCCAGTACCGGACATTGCTGTCGGAGGTAAAGGGCATTCGTATTGTTGAGGAATCCGGCCAGCGCGTTTCCAACAAATCCTATTTTCCGATCCTGGTAGAGCCGGATTACCCGTTCAGCCGGGATGAGCTTTATCAACGGTTACGGGATGCCAATGTTTTTGCCCGACGTTATTTTTACCCCCTGATCAGTGATTTCCCAATGTATCAGGAGCTGGAGAGCGCCAACCCGGACAATCTTCCCGTGGCAACGCTGATTGCCGGGAAAGTAATGTGTCTGCCAATTTATCCGGCGCTGGCTGATGAGGATATCGAGCGGATTGTTTCGGTCATTCGCTGATACCTTTTTCGCCGAGTAGCGAGAGTTTCATTCATGGCAATCACTGAAAAAAAATTCGGGCTGGATGCTGTCACGGACTGCCTGACCAGCCTTGCAGTCGATTTTAGGCTGGAAGACGGATCACAGGGTGCAAGTGGCCGGCAATATGCCTTCAAAAGCCTCAGAAACCCCGGCCCCTCCGGTATTTTCTTTCTTGTGAAGGGACTGGGCCGCACGTTTGAAATATCGGATTCAATCATTGTCTGTAACGAGCATGAGGACTGGGGTACCAACAACGCCCTCATCATCGTTGCCGATCCACAGCTGGTCTATTACAAACTGATGGCCAGTCTTGTCGGGGTGCCAGCGCTTCGCAAAGGCATTCATCCGACGGCAGTAGTGGATGCCGAGGCAAGCATTTCACCCGATGCCTGGATTGGCCCTTATTGTGTCATTGGTAACTGTGAGATAGCTGCCCGTGTCCAGTTGCACTCACATGTAGTGGTAATGGATGGCTCGGTGCTGGAAGAGGACGTGGTGATAGAGCCGCACTCAACCATTGGAGCCACAGGCGTCGCCTGGGTATGGGACCCTGCAGCAAGGCAGCGCGTCATGCAGCCACAAACAGGTTACACCATCATTGGTGCCGGCTCCTTTCTGGGTAGCGACATCACGGTGGTCAGGGGTTCAGTCAACGAGGCAACAACCGTTGGCAAGAATTGCGTCATAGCGCATGGCAGCAAGATTGGTCATGGTTCGAGAATTGGCGATGAATGCCATTTTGCCAACAATATCTCCATTGCCGGCAATGTCACGCTGGGCGAGCGTTGCTTTCTGGGGGCTGCCTCGGTTGTTCGTCCACAGATAACACTGGCCAGCGGCATTGTTGTGGGGGCGGGCGCAGTTGTTGTTTCCAGCTTTGATGAAAAGAACATAGTACTTGCTGGTGTTCCAGCGAAAAAAATCCAGAAAGAGTCTGACAGGTTGTCAGGAGTGCCCAAGCGGCTTGATTAACAAAAGGGAATGAGTAATGAATGATTTTTCATGTATTTCGGCCAGTGCAAAAATTGCCGCTACTGTAAAGATTGGCCGTTTTTGTATTGTTGAAGATGGTGTTGAAATTGCAGATGGCGCCATCATCGAAGACTATGCCATGGTACAGCAA
>JBASJP010000146.1:0-23612 GCA_049655345.1 Moraxellaceae bacterium | reverse complement strand
GCTCAGGGGTTCATGAAGGCAAGGGGAATTATCATGAGCCTCAAGCATTTGATCTGTACGGTCCTGCTCGTTGCGCCAGTGCTGTCGGCGCAGGCAGAGGTGTATCGCTATGTCGACAAGCAGGGAAATCATGTTTTCACGGACAAGCCGGCTGATGGCGCAGAGAAGGTCCAGACCGGACCGGTCATGACCGTGCCTTTTCCCAAGACAGGGGGTGCAGGTACAGCCGGTGGTCCTGCTGCCGTGCAACAGAAGCCTGTTGCACGAACCTATACGGTGTCCTTGCTGAGTCCTCCTGCGGAAACGGTCTACCGGCGTGGTGAAGCAGATGTGCCCGTAGCGGCGACGGTATCGCCAAGCCTGGCTGCAGGTGAGCAACTGGAGATACTGCTGGATGGCAAACCGTGGGAAGGCAGTGTGATTCCGCTGGATGACTCGCTGGATCGTGGCAGTCATACCCTGCAGGCGCGTGTGGTGGATGAAAAGGGAACTGTGCTGGCGACGTCGGCGACAGTGACCATCCATGTGCAGCAGCATACGGCACCGAAAGCCAAACCGAAGTCTTGAAGGCGTGCGCTGCTTTACCGCACCATAGCTCTTTAATGTGTGGTGTGGGGAAAGCGGCATGAGGGCAATTGTTCCGGCGACACTGGCAGGCTTGCCGCCCAGGATGAAGTCAGTTCTGGAGATGGCCGAGTCCCGGCTGGAAGGGCCGTTGACCGCATTGCGCGGGCGGCCCGAGTGGCAGCGGCTGTGGCTTGCAAGTGATTATGCACTGGATGTGGTAGTGCGTGATCCGGTGGCGGCGATTGCGCTGGACGAGGCCATCACGTCCGAGGACGTGCCGGACTACTCCCTTCTTTTCTCCGATCCTGCCATCAATGCCGATGAGGCCGCTTTCATGCGCTGGCTGCGACAGCAGCGCAATCGTGAAATGCTGCGCTGGATCTGGCGTGATGTGAACGGTCTGTGCTCCGTGCAGGAGCTGACACGTGAGCTGTCTGATTTTGCCGATGCCTGCATCGAGCTTGCACGGCAGCGTGCCCATGCCGAGCTTGTGCTCAGGCATGGCGAGCCGATCGGTGAGGAAAGCGGTGTTGCCCAGCGGTTGAGCGTGATCGGCATGGGCAAACTGGGGGCCCAGGAACTCAACCTGTCATCGGACATTGACCTGATTTTCGTGTATCCGGAACCAGGTGAAACAGCGGGCCCGTCCCCGATTTCCAATCATGAATTTTTTGTGCGGCAGGGCCAGAAAATAATCCGGCTGCTTGATGCCCAGACAGAAGACGGTTTTGTTTTCCGTGTCGACATGCGCTTGCGGCCCTGGGGTGATGGATCTGCACTGGCCAGCTCGTTTGCCTCCATGGAAACCTATTACGAGCAGCATGGCCGCGAGTGGGAGCGGTACGCCCTGATCAAGGCACGAATCTGTGCCGGCGATCAGGAACAGGGCCAGCAGCTGATGCGGGCACTGCGTCCTTTTGTGTTTCGTCGTTACATTGATTTTGGTGCGTTTGAGTCATTGCGTGAAATGAAGGCAATGATCGAGCGCGAAGTCCGCCGCAAGGGCATGGACAGCAACGTCAAGCTGGGGCGGGGTGGTATCCGTGAAGCGGAATTCATCGTCCAGGCCTTCCAGCTGATTCGCGGTGGGGTCGACAAGCGGTTGCAGCAGCGCGAGTTGCTGACGGTGCTGGTGCTGTTGGCCGAGACGGGGTTGTTGCCGGAGCCGGTCACGGTACAGTTGAAGGACGCCTATCTTTTCCTCCGGCAGGTCGAGCACCGGATACAGTCACTCAAGGATCATCAGACCCAGGATTTGCCGGCTGGTCCGCTGGAGCAGGAGCGCCTGGCCATCAGTCTGGGGTTTACTGACTGGGCGGACTTCCTGCAGTGCCTGAATGGCTATCGCGAGCAGGTGGAAACACAGTTTCGTGATGTCATTGTTGCGCGAGAAGCTGCGCCGGACGATGCCAATGTTGCCTCTGCCAGAATGTGGATGGCGGATGAAGATGAGTTGCCGGCCCTGATGCGGGCAGCCGGATTTCGCGAGGCGGAGGAGTCGGCGAGGCAGTTGCTGGGGCTGCGCGAGAGCCGGCCGGTGAAAACCATGCAGCAGGTGGGGCGTGAGCGCCTGGATCGCCTGATGCCCATGCTGATGACCCGCTGCCTGGAGCATGACGAGCCGGATGTGGCGCTGACACGTTGCCTGCCGCTGGTGGAGTCGGTGCGCCGGCGCTCGGCGTACATGATGCTGCTGGTGGAGAACAGTGCCGCGCTGGGCCGGCTGGTGGATCTGTGTGCGGCCAGCCCCTGGATTGCCGATGAGCTGGCGCGGTTTCCGGTGCTGCTCGATGAGTTGCTCAATGCCCGTACCCTGTTTGCTCCCCCGGGCAAGGCAGAGCTGGAGGCCGAGCTCCGGCAGGCGCTGGTGCGGTTGCCGGAGGATGATATTGAGGCGCAGATGGAGGCTTTGCGCATTTTCAAGAAAGGGCATGTGCTGCGAGTGGCAGCGTCGGATATTACCGGTGCCTTGCCGCTGATGAAGGTGAGTGATTACCTGACCTGGATTGCCGAGGCGGTACTGGAGGAAGTGCTCTGGCTGGCCTGGCGGGATCTCACGGCGCGTCACGGTTTGCCGCACCGGGCCGATGGCAGTCCCTGCAATCCGGATTTCATTGTGGTTGGCTATGGCAAGCTGGGCGGGCTTGAGCTGGGCTATGGCTCTGATCTTGATCTCGTGTTCATACATGATGCAGCGCCGGATGGTGAAACCGATGGCCAGCGTGTGCTCGACAATGCCTCTTTCTTTGCACGCCTTGGCCAGAAAATGATTGCCTTTCTGACGGCGGCCACCTCGGCTGGGCTGCTTTATGAAGTGGACATGCGTTTGCGCCCCTCCGGGAACTCCGGCCTGCTGGTGAGCTCGCTCAAGTCCTTTACCAACTACCAGGACGAGAAGGCATGGACCTGGGAGCATCAGGCGCTGGTGCGGGCGCGTGTTGTGGCGGGGGACAGCCGGCTGGCGGGTGCTTTCGATGCCGAACGCCATACAGTGCTGGCCCGGTCGCGGGATCTGGCGACCCTGCGTCAGGAAGTGCGCGAGATGCGGGACAAGATGCGCGGCCATTTGTCATCGGAAGCGCCAGGCAAGGGTGGGCAGGGATTCGACCTCAAGCACGACCGTGGTGGTATCGTGGATATCGAATTTATGGTGCAATATGCCGTACTGGCGTGGGCACACGAATCCCCTGAGCTGACCCGCTACCCCGATAACGTTCGCATCCTGGAAGGCCTCGCCAACCGTGGTCTTCTCCCGTCTGATGCGGCCGCCGGGCTCAGGGATGCCTATCTGCAATACCGTGCCCGCGGCCACCGTCTCGCGCTCGCCAACCGTGAAGCCAAGGTCAGTGACGACGAGTTCCTGCCGGAACGCGCCCTCGTTACGCATTGGTGGAATGAACTGATTGGCGGGTAATGAATAACCCCGTGTAGCGGCGGACGATTCGCGTTGAATTGTCACGCGTGGAGAAATGAAGATGTCGATGGCCGATCGTGATGGTGTGATCTGGTTTGATGGTGAAATGGTGCCCTGGCGTGAAGCCAAGACCCATGTACTGACCCATACCCTGCACTATGGCATGGGCGTGTTCGAGGGTGTTCGTGCCTACGAAACGGAACAGGGCACATCCATTTTCCGTTTGAAGGAACACACAAACCGCCTGTTTGATTCTGCCCAGATCATGAACATGAAGATTCCGTTCACCAAGGACGAGATCAACGAGGCGCAGCGCGCCGCGGTTCGTGAAAACAACCTGCCGGCTGCATACCTGCGTCCGATGGTGTTTTTTGGTCCGGAGGCCATGGGCCTGCGCGCCACCGGCCTCAAGGTGCATGTCATTGTGGCGGCCTGGAACTGGGGCGCCTACATGGGCAAGGAAGCGCTGGAGCTGGGCATCAAGGTGCGTACGTCCAGCTACACGCGTCACCATGTGAATATTTCCATGACCCGTGCCAAGGCCAACGGTAACTACATCAACTCCATGCTGGCCCTGCAGGAAGCAATTTCCGGCGGTGCGGATGAAGCCTTGTTGCTGGACCCGGAAGGTTATGTTGCCGAAGGTTCGGGTGAAAATGTTTTCATCGTGAAGGATGGTGTGATCTACACGCCGGAAGTGACGTCCTGCCTGAACGGGATTACCCGTAATGCAGTGCTGACGCTGGCGAATGATCTTGGCATCAGGTTTGTCGAGAAGCGCATTACCCGTGATGAAGTCTACATCGCGGATGAGGCATTCTTTACCGGTACAGCGGCAGAAGTGACGCCGATCCGCGAACTCGATGGACGCCAGATTGGTGCCGGCCGTCGTGGTCCGGTCACCACACAGCTGCAGCAGTTGTACTTTGATACCGTGATGGGTCGCAATCCGAAGCATCTCGACTGGCTGACTGCCGTCAGGTAATCCGGGTATCCACATCAACAGGACTGTTGTCCGCTTCCTCACCCCTGTGCGGGTGGGGAAGACCGGGGTGAGGGAATGACAAGCGAGCCTCTTGTTATCTGGCGCCTGATCGACGGCAAGCCTGGTCATATGCAGCAGTCTCTCGGGCTGGTGCGCGCACTGCAGGCACTTGTGCCCTGCGAAGTTCTTGATATTGATGTTGCCAGTCAGCCGGTGGGTTTGCTGGATCTTTTCCTGCGCCGGTTTCCCGGCGGTTTCATGAAGCGGCGCCCGCATCTTGTTGTAGGGGCCGGGCATGCCACCCATTTCGGTTTGCTGGCGGCAAAAAGAGTGACAGGCGCGTTTACTGTCGTCCTGATGAAACCGAGCCTGCCGCAGTTTCTTTTCGATCTGATGATTGTGCCGGAGCATGACGACATGCCGCCGGGGCCTCGTGTCATCACTACCCGCGGTGTGCTGAATCCCATGCGTCCCGGTATCAAGCGGGCCGGCTCGGTCATGGTGCTGCTTGGTGGCGAGAGCAAGCATGCCGGTTGGGATGATGCGGCAGTCCTGCAGCAGCTGGAAATTGTTGCGGCATCAGTGCCTGATGCGACGCGACTGTTGATTGCGGACTCGCGCCGCACACCCGACTCGCTGAGCAAGGTGTTGTTCGAACGCTATGGCGACCGGTTCCAGGCATGGGATGCATGTCCGGCCGGCTGGCTGGCGGAGACACTGGCGGTGACGGAAAGTGTATGGGTCACCGAGGACAGTGTGTCGATGGTTTATGAGGCGCTCACCGCAGGGTGCCGTGTCGGACTGCTGAAATTGCCCTCAGCAGAAGCAGAGAGTCGGGTCATGCGGGGCGTGCAGCGCCTGGTCAGTGATGGCGCGGTGACACGCTTCAATGACTGGTACAGCGGCCAGCACGGGCTGGATTCGCCTCCGTCCTTCAATGAGGCTGAGCGCGTGGCGGCGTTGGTGTTGCAACGTTTGCGTCAGGGTGAGCAGTGATGGGATGGCTGATTGTACTTGCCGTGCTCTGGCTGTTCTGGTTTTCCCACCGCTACGCCTGGTGGCGTCCTGTGGTCGATTTCCGGCGTCCCCGCATCCTCATGTATCACATGGTGAGCCCGCATCGTCAGGGTGCAACATTCAATGGCTTGCGTGTTACTCCCGAACGTTTCGAGGCGCAACTGGCGTTCATGAAAAAGGAAGGCTGGCATTTTTACACGGTGAGTGAGCTGTGGCGGCAGTGGGATTCCCTGCCCGAAAAAAGTGTTGCCATCACCTTTGACGATGGTTATGCCGACAACCTCCACAATGCATTACCCCTTCTCGAAAAATACGATGCGAAGGCCACCATTTACATGGTGGTGGACCGGCATGATCGCGACTGGTCAACGCACAAGAAAGCTCATCATGATAGCGGTGAGCTGGCGCGCGAACCCAAACTGACTGATGAAGAAATGCACGTGCTGGTGCAGAGCGGCCGCATCGAGATTGCCTCGCATACGCTGACACATATCAATATGGCCACCACCACACTCGATGCCAGGCGGCATGAGCTGATGCAGGCGCGCGAGCTGCTGGAAAAGGAGTGTGGTGTGCCTGTGCGCAGTTTTGCGTATCCGTTTGGCATATTCGGTGATGAGGATGTGCAGCTGGTGCGTGAGTGCGGCTATGAAACGGCCGTGACCACCATTGATGGCATTGATCAGCGCGAGCCAAAGCCGGACCCGTGTCGCCTCAAGCGTATCAAGGTCAGTGGCAAGGATAATCAGCTGGCATTCGTGATGCGGATGCGTGGCGGCAGGCGGGGGCTCACCAAGTGAGTGTGCAGGTGTGGTTGCTCAGTGATGGTGCGCCGGGGCACCTGAGTCAGAGCCAGGGCGTTGTGGATGCCCTGGCCTCTCGCAAGAACGTCAGTGTGACAACAGTCAATCTGCGCGTACGCAGCACTTTCTGGAAAAGGCTGGGGCGCTTTCTTTTGCCCTGGGTCCGGGATTCGCAGACGTGGCTGGCGCGTGTTTATGACATTGAAGTGCCAGCGGGATCGCCACAGCTGATCGTGTCGTCCGGCGCCAATACCCTGTTGGCCAATGCCCTGCTGGCGCGGCAGACAGGCGCTGCCAATGTGTACAGCGGTACGCTCAAGGGCTATGCCGCATCCGCTTATCGTTGTGTGTTTACCGTCGTGTCGCTGGGCGTTGCCAGTAATCATGTCCTGCCCTTGCCTCCTGTGCCTGGTGATCTGGCACGTGCACTGCCTGTACCCGACACCATGGATAAGGTGATTGCCGTTCTGGTGGGGGGTGATGGCGCCGGCTATGTGTTCACGCCCGCAGACTGGAAGCAGTTTGCACTGTCTCTGGCGCAGCTGGCAGATCGCCATCAGGCCAGGTTGCTGATCACGACATCGCGTCGGACAGGCGCCGAGGCCGAGGCCGTGTTGCGTGAGCATCTGCCGACTGCTGTGCTGGCTGATGCAGTCTGGTGGTCGGTTGCGCCACGCAAGGTTGTGCGTGATTTTCTTGCAGCCTCCTGTGCTGTGGTCGTGACGGAGGACAGTCTGACCATGGTGGCGGAAAGCATTTACTCCGCACGTCCGGTCATTGCCGTGTCGCCTCCCGTTGCCAGTCCCAACCCGAATGATGCAGCGGCACTTGCCGCCTATGTTGAACGCCGGTTGCTGATGCGTTGTGGTGTGGAGGCGCTTGCTGACCTTTCGTTGCCTGCAGGGACAACGACGGTACCGGATGTGCAGGCGGAAATCGTGTCCGTTCTGCTGCCACTCTTGCCGGGAGACGGGCAATGAAGAAAGTGCTTTTCTGGGGGCGCTACGGCAACTATGGACCGGACTATCCGCGCAACCGGGTCGTCGAATCCGTCATGCGTGAGCTGGGATGTGATGTCAGCCGTTTTCTGCCGCTGCTCTCGCCATTGGCTGATGTTGAATATGCAGTGCGCGGCGGTGTGCAACCTGATGTGATCTGGGTGCCTTGCTTCCGTCAGCGCGACCTGCCTGCAGCCGCGCGCTATGCACGACGCCATGGTATTCCCCTGGTGTTTGATCCACTGATCAGTGCGTATGACAAACAGGTGAGTGAACGTCAAAAGTTTCCGGCAGATTCGGCGAAGGCCAGGCGTCTGCTGGCGTGGGAAAGCCGGCTGTTCAATCTGCCGGATTTTCTCGTGGCAGACACGGCCGGCCACGCCGACTATTTTCATGCAACACATGGCGTGCCGCGTGAAAAACTGGTGGTGATTCCGGTAGGGGCCGAGGAGGCGTTGTTTGCTCCTGTGCCCCTGCAGCAGAAGCCGGTGGATGCACCGCTGGAACTGGTGTTCTTCGGTACATTTATCGGGTTGCAGGGTGTTGATGTACTGGCCCGTGCCATTCGTGACTACTCCGGCGTGCCGGTGCACTGGCGCCTGATTGGCGAAGGTCCGATGCGTGCCGAGTGTGAGCAGGTTCTGGCAGGCGTGCCCGGGGTTTCATTTGAAGGCTGGGGGCCTCTGCAGGAGTTGCCGGGTCGGCTTGCGTCGGCGGATGCCATCCTTGGGATTTTCGGAACTACCGACAAGTCCCTGCGCGTGATTCCCAACAAGGTGTATCAGGGGCTTGCCCTGGGGCGTCCGGTGATTACTGCGCGTACGCCGGCGTACCCGGCCGGACTTACGGCGGATGAGTCGGCCGGTATCCTGTGGGCCGAGCCAGGCAATGAAGACAGTATTTGTGCGGCAGTCGAACGCCTGCATGCACGCAGGGATGAGCTTTTGCTGATCGCGGCTGCGGCACGGCGCACCTATGAAGCCCATTTTTCAAATCGCGTGATTGCAGATGTCCTGCGCTCACTGCTGAAGCCCTGATAAAGCCCTTATAAAGGAGTCAGTGATGACGCCACTGGTATCCATCATTATCACCAACTACAACTATGGCGCCTATATTGCCGAGGCCATCGAGTCGGCACTGGCACAAACCTTCCGGGATTGTGAGGTGCTGGTGATTGATGATTCGTCGACCGATAACAGTCTTGAGATTGCTGCGCGCTATCCGGTGAAAGTGTTGCTGCAGGATAATTCAGGCGTATGTGTGGCCAGAAACAATGCGCTGTCGGTTGCTGCCGGAAAGTATGTAATGTTTCTGGATGCGGATGATCGTCTGGTCCCGACAGCGGTTGGGCACATGCTGGCGGTATTGCAGGGGCAGCCGGAGACGGTTGCGTATGTGTACGGGCAAATGCGGTATTTCGGACGGAAGGAAGGTGTGTTTGCCTCCATGCCGTTCGACGGAACCAGGCTGGTTCGTGCCAACTTCATCTGTGCGTCCACCCTGATCCGGCGTGACATCCTGCTGTCGGTAGGCGGGTATGATGACGGCTTCCGCATGCTGCGCGAGGACTGGGAGCTTTATATCCGGCTCTTCACGAAGGGTTTTTCCGGGCAATTCCTGCCGGAGGTCATTCTTGAGTATCGCAAGCACAAGGAGCCTACCGGCAACACGACCAGACAGATCAAGACCCTGTCGATTGCCAAGCTCTTTTATCTGTATCCGTCGCTGATCTGGCGGCTTTTCATACGACACCCGCTTCGTTATGGCATCCGGATGATTACGGCCAGGGTGTGGGAGTCGGTCGGCAAATACGGGCCGAAACCACAATTGTCGAACCTGCGTGTGGTGCAGGATGCAGGCCGCCGGTGAGCGAAATGCTCACATCATGCGGCGGTGCCGGGTGATATGTCCTTGACGGGCTGGTTGCTTGCCATGATCAGCGCGCCACTGACAAATAAAAGGGTCAGGAAGTAGGCACTGAAAATGCTCAGGTCTACCATTCCGTGAAAAAGCAGTTGCATGAAAATGGCGTAGCCCAGAAGACGGACAAACGTCCGGTTGTCGTCGGTTGCAGTGCTGCACGCGGGGCGATGGCGCCAGAAAAAACCGATGCCGACAGCCCATAGCATGGAGCCGATCACGCCCAGTGAGTACAGTGCTTCAAGCAGGATGTTGTGGGGCGTGCCCAGCGTCTCGCCCATGGCGGCCAGTGTCTCCGGCCCCATGTTGAGTGCGAAGGTACGTGCACCATGTCCCCATAACGGTGCCTCGCTGATTGCGGACCAGCTCAGCTTGTATACCGTTAGCCGGTGGGTCGCCAGATTGTCAAAATACTGGAAGTTGTCCTGAAGCTGAAACGCCGCAGTGGTCATCAGTGCAGAGCCAGCAAGGAACATGGCCACGGCGACAGGCATGACCATTTTCTTCCATGAAGGCTTTGGAATGATCACAAAGGTAGCCAGGGTCAGGCATGTAACGAGGGTGCTGAGAAGGGCGCCGCGCGACATGGCGCTGACGTGAAGAAAGCCGATCAGTCCGATACAGATGGCAATGAACAGGAGGCGCTTTGGTGCCCGTGATGACAGCCCGGCGACAAGTGCTGCGTTGGCGACAAGTGCAACGGTCAGCCCCCAGCTGTTTTCGTTGGCAAAACCGGAAATCTGGTGGAACGTGTTACTGAAAAGGTTGTGCCACAAGGAGGGGGTTGAGGTAATTGCAACAAATGCGGCTGCTATGGCTGTCAATATGGCTGTTTCGGTTGCCTTGACCAGCATGGCACTGTGCCGGGCGGCAATATGGAAAAACAGTGTGCCTGTCGCAAAGGCCAAGACAAGGTTCCTGATCACTACCCAGCTTTTCCCGGGGTGACTGGAGAACACTGCAGCAATTGCAGTGCCGGCAACAAGCAATGCCAGTGGCCGATAGAGGCTGGCCGATCTTTTCAGGAATGGGCGGCCTGCGGTCACGGCAAGCAGTAACGTGGCGAGTAAAAGTATGCCTGAGGTATGCAGTCGCTCAAGTGGCAGTACAAGTGCGCTGCCGATGATGACGGTGATTGCTGCAGATTCGGCATAATGCCGGAGGGCTGGCTGATTGTGTTGCATGGCTCTATCGTTCATTAAGAGCAGCCATCAGTTTTTCCACGGAAGACTGCCAGGTGAATCGGGAAATCAGCTCTTGTCCGCCAAGTGAGAGTGTTTTTCTCAGTTCAGTGTTGTTAACAAGTCTGATGATTGCATCCTTGATGGCTTCGCTGTTGCCGGGTTCGCACAAGACGGCTGACTTCATGTCAATACAGAACTCTTCATGACCGCCAATACGTGTGGCGATAACGGCCGCTCCGCACTGCATGGCCTCGGATGCTGTAAGCCCCCATCCTTCACTAAGGCTTGGTGCAATGAATATCGAGCACCGGTTGTAAATGGCGCGAAGCTCGGTTTGTGACGGGGTCTGGTGATAGGTGATCCAGTCAGGCAGGTCGTGCGGGCGGGACGGGACACCAAAGAACTCTGCTGATATGGCCGGGTTCTCGTTTTTTGCCGCAATCAGGGCGGCGATACCTTCCCTGCTGCCTTTTATGGGCAGGGCGCTATACAGCATGGCAATGCGGGCGTGATCGCGCTCAGTCATGGCCGTGTCACATCCGAACTTCTTGAAATCAAGCCCGTTCGGAATGTATGTTGACTCTGCGCCAGCGTCCTTGAGCTCACCTTGTATCCAGCGGGATATCGCTATTTTCCGCATCGGAAGTTTCCATGTCCTGATGACACGGTCATCCGCGCCTCCCCATATTTCAATGCCCTGTACCAGATACAGTTGCTTTCCTTTTGATTCGGGAAGACGTGATACCTGCTCTGCCGTCAGCCATAATGTTGAAAATATGGCATCAGCATCCGGAATGAAGGCTGGATGGATCAGCGGAATCCAGCGGATGCTGACGGATTTCTCAAGGGCAAACCAGCGGGAAGGTTTCCAGCGCTGCGTAACAAGCCTGGACAGGTAGCGCGACATGGCGCGACGTAATGATGCTACCGGATGCCGTTCTATGGCTGCACCAACGTAAGCCGGATGTATCAGTGTGACCTTGTGGCCGGCGCGGGATAAATGATTGGCATATTCATAAACAATCTTGAATCCACCTGATGGATTATGTGCCCCGCCGGGAAGAACAAATGTAATTCTCATGAGGATGGGCTCACCGGTTCATGCAGCCCGGACGCAGCAAGAATTTCTGCAATTCTTTTGCGGAAAGTATGCGCTTTCTCTGATCGCTCTTTTCCCCGCGCGGCAATCTTTTTGGCTTCACTGTCGTCACTTGTAATTCGTGTGATGTCGATGGGCTTCCGGAAAATCAGGACTTCCTTCCCTTCCTCAAAATTGAGTGGTGTGTCAGGTGTCGAGTTCATCAACAGGCAGGCACCATGCATGGTTGCATCAAAACAGCGCTGGGGAAGGCCGTTAACAACATTGGATTCATTCATGATGTTCAGGACGAACTTGTGTTGTGCATAAAGTCGCCGTGTTTTCTTGATGGATATCCGGTGATTGATGGTTCGCGCAGCAGGATTGTTCAGTGCTGGCCAGCCCGGGCCTATGACGAGTATGGGGTGACTGATTTGCTCAATCAGTGCTACGCGTCCGGCAGATGGCGCACCAATGAACAGTATTTCATTGCTGCGTGTTTCCCATGCGGGCAGCGCCCTGTCGGGCAGCGTGGCAGCCAGTGGCAGATAGCGGCCGGACAGGCCAATATGCTCCGCCAGGGGAATCAGGCCGGTATCGGTGAAGTAAAAATCCTTTATGCCGGTATTTCTGGCAAGCCGGTCTTCAAACCTGTCGCCAATCCATTGTGCGGTTGGAATGCCGGACTCAATCAGTAATTGATTGATGGCAGGCTCAAGATAAAAAAGATCAACGATCAGTATGAGCTCTGGCTGGTGTTGGCGAATGGCCTGGGCCAGTCCGTCACGGATCATCTTGCGTACACGGGCATGATTCTTTCCCATGGCGTGTCCGGCAAGACGTGCAAGCATGTTGTGGTGAGTCAGGGAAAAGCCTGCGGCATCATTCCCGGCGGCAAGCAGCACATCCTCGTACCAGTGCAGGATGCCGCCACGCTTGCCGATTATCAGCAGGCGCTTCATGACGTTTTACCCGGAGGACTGGCAAGGTCCTCGTACACGGCAAGTGTTTCCCTGCACATCGTTTCCAGAAGGAAACTGCTGCTCTCGGGAACCTGGCGCGTGCCCAGCAAGAGTTGCCGTGCCTGACTGCCCAGCCTGTCTGTGTCCTGATCGGGAATCAGTCCCTCTGGCCATAACCGGGCCAGAATCTCTCCTGCTCCGCCCTTGTCCCAGGCAATCACAGGTCGCCCCAGTCTCAATGCCTCCAGCACAGTGCGGCCAAATGATTCGGGTTTGCTTGAGAGTGAAAACACGAGGTCACTGACGGCAAAGATGTCGCGAATGTCGTTGCGCAATCCGGTGAAGGTTATGTCATCGGCAAGGTTGTGACGGGCGACCAGTTGATGCAGCTCGGCAAGGTAGTCCTGCTTTTTTTCTTCGGCGCCACCAACAATCACGCCATGTACGGCAAGTCCTTCCGCCTTGAGCTGACCGATCAGGCTGATGAATGCTTCGTGGCCCTTGAGTCTGGTAATGCGCCCGGGCAGCGTGAGGACCTTCTTGTTGGCCAGCTGCGGAAAGCGTGCCTGCCATTGTTGCCGCCATTCGGCAGTGGGCTGGTAACCGTAAGGGAATTCAGACGGGTCCACGCCACGGTAAATCAGCTTGATGCTGTCGGGGCGGCAGGTGCTGTAATGCTGAAGAATGTACTGGCGGACTGTTTCCGATACGGCGATTACGCGCTCGCCCCTGGCCATGATGGCGCTATAGGGGCTGACCGAATAAAGACCGTGAACCGTGGTGACAAAATGTGGTCGGGTTGCCGGATTCATGCCGCGCAGTGCCAGCCAGGCGATCCATGCGGGGATGCGTGAACGGGCATGTACGATGTCAGGCCTGATGTCTTCAAGAAGACGCCTGAACGGGCGCACCTGCAGCAGGCTGAACAGGGATTTCCTGTGAACAGGCAGGGTGATGTGTTCACTGCCTTCCCGCACCAGTTGCTCGACAAGGCGTCCGCCACTGGAAATGACGATCGAGCGGTGGCCTGCCGCCACAAGGGCGCGGGCAATTTCCAGGGTGCCCCGTTCGACGCCGCCGGAGTGCAGGGCAGGCAGCGTCTGCACGACAGTCAGCGTTTTTTCCATTTCTTCTTTTCTTCGTAAAGGTGCGGTTCACCCGGCGGCCGTGTCTTGAAGCGACGGTGAGACCACATATATTGCGTGGGAGCACGACGTATGAGTTGCTCCAGTTCATGATTGATGCGGGTGGCATCGGCAACATCATCGCCGCCAGGGTAGTTGGTCAGGGCGGGGGTGATGACATAGTGATACTTTTCCGTGTCGCCGTCGCGGCAGAACTGGATGAGCATCACGGCGGAATCATTGACCTGTGCCAGCCGTGCGGGTGTAGTTATTGTGGCAGCGGGCACACCAAAGAACGGCGCAAATACGCTGTGCTTGCGTCCGAAGTCCTGATCCGGGGTATACCAGACAATATGGCTGCTCTTGAGTGCCTTTATCAGCAGGCGCATGTCGCGATAGGGGATGGTCCACTGGTGATAGCGCAGGCGGCGGCGGGTCATCATGTATTCAAATGCGGCATTTTTCTGCGGCCGGTAAACCGTGTCTACCTTGAAATGCAGTGATGCCATGGCCGCGCCCAGATCAAGCAGGCTGTAATGGGCGCCCAGCAACAAAATGCCTTTGCCGCGTTGCTCCATGGCGCGCAGATGCTCAAGCCCCTCGAAGGAGATGCGGTGACGGTAGTACTCGGGGTTGCGGAACCAGGCGTTGGCGGTTTCGAAAACGCCGATGCCGGCATTACGGAACGTATCGCGCGCCATGCGCTCCCGTGCGGTTTCGTCCAGCTCCGGAAAGCACAGGCCCAGATTGATGCGGGTGTCGTTGCGGCGTTGCGGTATGACATGCCATGCCAGCCATCCCAGTCCGGCGCCGAGACGGCGCTGCACGCCCCATGGCAGCTTGGCCATGAACCAGAAGATCCCTGTGAGCAGCCATGCCGCCCAGTATCGGGGGGCCAGCAGTGCCTTGCTGAAGTCAGGAGGTGTCATCAGTCGAAAAGGGTTTCCCATGCAGGCTGCCCCGTTTCCGGGTAGAGCAGCGGCAGTGCTTCTTCCAGCGGAGGATGTTCCGGGTTTAACCCTTCTTTTTCCAGTTGGGCGAGCACCTGGCGGCCAAGGTTGGGGGCAAGTGTCATCTTGCAAGGCCACACCACGATGTTGTTGCCCTTGGTCTCCATGAACGCATTGTCCGGCTTGAACAACCCTTGTTCGCCGGCTGGCAGGATGCGGTCGATCTTGAGTGTCTTGTAGCGGGCGCCACGCAGGTCAAGCCAGGGCAGCAGTTCGTTGAGCTCGCGCTGGGCATGTTCAATCTGCAGGCGGTCATCCCGCTGTGCGCCTTCATCGGCCAGTTCGCCACCCAGATACCAGACCCATTCGCCGTCCCTTGTGGGGTGGCTGGTTATCGTCAGGCGAGGCCGGGTGCTGCTGCCGAGGCAGTGCGCATACACAGGGGGTAGTTGTGCCCGTTTGAGCAGGACCATGTGGGCTGGCCTGCTTTCCATGAGGGGTTCGCGCAGGCCCAGGTCCTCAAGCAGTGCCTGATTGCCACGGCCACCGGCAAGGATGACACGGCGCGGGTGAATGCGCAGAGGCTCCATGCCGGCTGCTGTGATGAAAACGGCTGTCGTATTGTGCCGGTCATCCGTTTCCAGATGGCAGTTCTGCTGGCTGATCTTGTAGATGCAGCTCTTGTGCGGGCTGGCCAGCTTTTGTATCAGGGACGGAATGTCGATCACGAGGTCCGAGAGCTGGTACACACTGCCTTCGAAGGCGGGATCCTGGAATGAGTCTGGTCTGGCGCTGCCCTCGACGGACTCTACCTGGCTGCTGATCAGGCGGGATGCGAAGTAGGTAGTTGCACGCGCGGCCAGGCTGGGCTCTGACCACAGGTACTGATGCTCGGACAGGACGCGTACGCCACCCAGACTGACATCGCCCCGGTCACGCAGGCAGTCGCGCCAGAGCGCCGGCATGTCGTCGAGATCTTCAATGTCGCGCAGCATGGCGCTCAGGCCGAACTTGAGGCCGCCATGAATGATGCCGTTGGCGTTGAGGGTTTCATGGCCCCCCAGCTTGTCCTGTTCCAGCAGGAGCACGCTGTAGCCGGCGGCACGCAGCCGGTTGAGCAGCCAGAGGCCGGCGATACCGCCGCCAAAAATGAGAATGTCCGTTTCTATGGTACGCATGGCAGGAAAGTCTATTCGAGTTGAGGTTGGCCAGCCAGTTGGCGCCGCTTCCGTTACAATGCACGCATTCTATCCGGCGATACGAACTGTGGCCCGTTTTCTTTACAACATTCTTTTCCACCTGCTGTTGCCTCTGGTCGTCCTGAGGCTGCTCTGGAAGGGGCTGCGCGCGCCGGAATATCGCCTGCGCTGGCGTGAGCGTTTTGGTCTTGATGTGCCGCTCCAGCAAGGCGGCCTCTGGGTACATGCCGTCTCGGTGGGGGAGACCCTTGCCGCCGCCCCGCTGATCAATGCCTGGCGAGAGGCGCATCCGGACGAGCCGGTACTGGTGACGACCATGACACCCACCGGCTCGGCCCGTGTGCAGGCGCTCTGGGGCAACGAGGTCAACCATTGCTATGCCCCCTATGACCTGCCCTGGGCCTGGGGCCTGTTTCTGCGCAAGGTGCGACCACGGGTGCTGGTCATCATGGAGACCGAGCTGTGGCCCAACATGCTGGTATCGGCACAGGCACGCGGCATCCCGGTGGTTCTGGTGAATGCCCGCCTTTCTGCCCGTTCGGCGCGCGGATATGCCCGGGTTGGCTGGCTGACCCGGTCGGTACTGCAGCACCTTTCACGGATTGCAGCCCAGGATGAAGCGACTGCCAGCCGTTTTACGGGTCTCGGGGTGGATGCAGGCAAGGTAGATGTCACTGGCAGTCTCAAGTTTGACATTGCGCCACCTGATGCCCTGAAGGGACAGGCGGCAGAGTTGCGCCAGCGCTGGCAGCTTGCCGGTCGCCCGGTGCTGGTGGCAGCCAGCACCCATGAAGGCGAAGACAGCATTGTATTGTCAGCGTTTGCGCAGGTGCGCGAACTTCGCCCGGATACCCTGCTGATTCTGGTGCCGCGACATCCTGAACGTTTTGACAGTGTGGCCCGGCTGGTGCGCGAGCAAGGATGTACCCTCCGGCGTCGCAGCCAGCAGGAAGACGTGACTGCCGACACGCAGGTGTTTCTGGGCGACACCATGGGTGAGTTGCTGCTCTGGTATGCGCTGTCGGATATTGCGTTTGTCGGCGGTTCGCTCGTTCCGGTGGGAGGGCACAACATGCTGGAGCCGATTGCGCTTGATGTGCCCACGTTGTCTGGCCCCCATATTTTCAATTTCCAGACAATTGCGGATGAGCTGGTTGAGGCAGGTGCGTTGCAGCTGGTGACTGCGGAGCGGCTTGCCGATGCTGTGGTGCAGCTGATTGCCTCGCCGGCCGTGGCGCAAGCCCAGGCTGCGGCAGGCCATGCGGAGATGGCGCGCAATCGCGGGGCGCTGGCACGCCAGCTGGCATTGATCGAACAGGAAATGCGGGCATGAATCTTTTGCTGCTGACGCCGGACGATTGCCCGGAGCCCGGACTGGCGCGCCTGACCGGGCGTCGGCTGAAGCATGTGCAGGAAGTGCACCGTGCGAAGGCAGGCGATACCCTGCGGCTAGGAATGCTGGGAGGCTTGATGGGGACCGGTGAGATTGTGTCCCTGTCCCGTGACGAGCTGGTGCTGCGTCCGGTGCTGGATACCGCGCCGCCAGAGAAGTTGCCGTTGACGCTGCTGCTCAGTCTTCCCCGCCCCAAAATGCTCAAGCGCATCCTGCAGACAGTGGCCGCCATGGGCGTTTCCCGTCTGGTACTGATGAACAGCTACCGGGTGGAGAAAAGCTTCTGGGATTCACCCTGGCTGGAGCCTGATGCCGTGCGCGAGCAACTGGTGCTGGGCCTGGAGCAGGCACGGGACACGATATTGCCCGAGATACTGATCGAGCCACTGTTCAAGCCCTTCGTAGAGGATCGCCTGCCGGCACTGTGCCGCAATACTCGTTGTTATGTGGCGCACCCAGTGGCGGACATGCATTGTCCCGTTGCGCTGAATCAGCCACTTACGGTGGCGATAGGGCCGGAGGGCGGCTTTATCCCCTATGAGGTGGAGCGACTGGTGGAGGCCGGCTTTGAGGCGGTACACATGGGTACGAGGATCCTGCGGGTGGAAACAGCGGTGACCGCACTGGTGGCACGTTTGTATGTGTGAATGCTGGTACTGCAAAAACAAACAGGGCCGCATTTGCGGCCCTGTTTGTTTTTAGCAGAAGAAACGGTTACGGAAGCTGCACTCAGCGTTTTTTTGCCGGCGTAATCACTGGTGCGGGTTCGGCTTCTTTTTCCGGAGCACTGACCACGCTGGCATTCGGATCCAGCCAGCCGTTCAGTTCACGGATATCCACTTCGGAAAGCTGGCCGCTGGCCGACTTCAGGCGCAGGCTGTTGATGACATAGTCATAACGGGCATTGGCGTAATCCCGCTTGGCCGCATAAAGGTTACGCTGTGTCAGCAGTACGTCCACAATGTTGCGTGTGCCTACTTCGTAACCGGCTTGTACTGCGGCCAGTGACGATTCGTTGGAGGTTACCGCCTGCTTGCGGGCCTCAACGCGATAGGCATCGGCGGAGACATTCAGGAAGGCGGTCCGGGCGTTGTTGACCACGGCACGTTCAGTGGCGGTGAGCTGGTCCTGGGCGGCCGCTTCACGGTAGCTGGCCTGTTTGCTGGCAGCATAGGTTCGGCCACCGGCAAACAATACCCAGTTGGCCTCAACACCGTAGCTGGTGGTCGTGCCGTTCTGGAAGGCCAGTGTGTTGGTGGAGGGGACGTCGCGATCGACATTGTTGTAGCTGCCGTACAGATCGACCGTAGGCAGATGCCCGGAGCGGGTTTCACGTGTCACGGCGCGGGAAGTCTGATAGGTCTGCTGGGCAGCCGCCAGATCCGGGTTACGCTCCCTGGCCAGCTTCGCCCAGGCGTCCGGGTCGGCTGGTGTCGGTTTGACCAGTGGCGCGTCCGGCTTCAGGGCGGCCAGACGACCTGGCGCTTCGCCAATAATGGCATTCAGGTTTTCCTGGGCGGTACTGAGGGCTGCTTCGGTCGAGATGCGGCCGGCGCGAGCGCCATCATGAGCGGCACGGGCTTCCAGAACATCGGTTATTGCAATCAGGCCAACATCAAAACGTTGTTGCGCCTGATCCAGCTGGCGGGCAAAGGCGGCTTCTTCCGACTGGGAATAGGCCAGGGATTCCTGGGCGCTCAGTACGGCGAAGTAGGCCTGGGCCACTCGCAAGGCAAGTTGCTGTTCCTGGCTACGGAAGGCGGCTTCGGCCTGTGAACTTACCGCCTTCGAGCGCTGGTAGGCATACCAGGCGTCCGCACGAAACAGTGGCTGGGTCAGCTTGGCACCATACTGGGTGCTCTGGAAGTCGGTACTGGCCGCAGCGCCGAGATCTGACTCGAATTCATTTTCCGAAAAACTGCCGGACAGGCCTAGGGTGGGCAGCAGGCCGCCACGGCCAATGGCAACACTCTGTTGCTCGGCCTCATAGTTGTTGCGTGCCGCCGACCAGTTCGGGTCATTCTGGCGAGCTTTGGCATAAGCCTCGGCAAGGTCGAGGGCGAATGCGGAGGAGTGGGCCATTCCGAGGGCAAGAGCCAAGCCGGAAAGCACGGGACGGATGCGCATAGAAGGATACTCATCGGTATGTGCAAAAAAGTGGTTATCGAGGTTATGCCCTACCCTGATTGAACGCAAGACGGGAGCTTGAGCCAGACACAGGGCGGGGAGGGGCGTCGTCGGGGGTGCCGGCTGAAATCCTCAATATTTGCGCGGGATTTATTGCCCGGTCGTTGCCTTGCCCGGCTCCGGAGGGGTCGTTATAGTGGCCGCCTGCCTGCCGCCAGCCGACACATCTGCTGCAGCCCGAAGAGGCTGCATGTTTCCGGTGTCGTGTCTCGCGGCTTCTTTGTCTTTGTTGTCCCCCGGATATCCAGTCTCATGACCGCGCCTGAACAGACCCTCAGTCAATCCGCTCGCGTTGACAGTGCCGCCCTTGCTCCGTTTCCGGCCTCGCGCAAGGTTTATGTCGAGGGCTCGCGCCCCGATATTCGCGTTCCCATGCGCGAAGTCACGCTGACCGATACCCCGACCGGTCTGGGCGGAGAAAAGAATGCGCCGGTACTCATTTATGACACCTCCGGTCCGTATACCGACCCGGCGGTGAAGATCGATATCCGCCAGGGTCTGCCGAATGTGCGCGGCAAGTGGATTGAGGAGCGCGGCGATACCGAGATCCTGAGTGGCCTCAGCTCTGCCTATGGCAATGACCGTTTGCATGATCCGGCGCTGGCACATTTGCGGTTTGCGCATCTGAGTGCTCCGCGGCGAGCCAAGTCAGGAGCCAATGTTTCGCAGATGCATTATGCGAAGCGCGGCATCATTACGCCTGAAATGGAATACATTGCCCTGCGCGAGAACATGAAACTGCAGGAAGCGCGTGCCGCCGGCCTGCTCGCGCAGCAGCATCCGGGGCAGAGCTTTGGTGCATCCCTGCCGAAAGAAATAACGGCAGAGTTCGTGCGCAGTGAGGTCGCCCGCGGCCGTGCCATCATTCCCGCCAACATCAATCACGTTGAACTGGAGCCGATGATTATCGGCCGTAACTTTCTGGTGAAGATCAACGGCAACCTTGGCAACTCGGCGCTGGCCTCTTCCATCGAGGAAGAAGTGGAAAAAATGACGTGGTCGATCCGCTGGGGTGCCGACACCGTCATGGATCTTTCCACTGGCAAGAACATTCACGAAACGCGTGAATGGATTCTGCGTAATTCCCCCGTGCCCATCGGTACCGTGCCGATATACCAGGCACTGGAAAAAGTGGATGGCGTGGCGGAAGACCTGACCTGGGAAATCTTTCGCGATACCCTGATCGAGCAGGCCGAGCAGGGCGTTGACTACTTCACCATTCATGCGGGCGTGCTGCTGCGTCATGTGCCGCTCACCGCCAAACGCGTGACCGGCATTGTCTCGCGGGGTGGCTCCATCATGGCCAAGTGGTGTCTGGCGCATCATCAGGAAAATTTCCTGTACACGCATTTTGAAGACATCTGCGAAATCATGAAGGCCTATGACGTGTCCTTCAGTCTTGGCGACGGCCTGCGTCCCGGCTCGATTGCCGATGCCAATGACGAGGCCCAGTTCGGCGAGCTGGAAGCGCTGGGTGAACTGACGAAGATCGCGTGGAAGCACGATGTGCAGACCATGATCGAGGGGCCAGGCCACGTGCCCATGCACCTCATCAAGGAAAACATGGACAAGCAGCTGGCCTGCTGTGACGAAGCACCTTTCTATACGCTTGGCCCGCTGACCACGGACATTGCACCGGGCTACGACCACATCACGTCCGGTATCGGTGCAGCGATGATCGGCTGGTTCGGTTGCGCCATGCTGTGCTACGTGACGCCCAAGGAACATCTCGGCCTGCCCAACAAGAAAGACGTGAAGGACGGCATCATCACCTACAAGATCGCTGCGCACGCTGCCGATCTGGCCAAGGGCCACCCGGGTGCACAGATTCGTGACAATGCCCTGTCCAAGGCCCGCTTCGAGTTCCGCTGGGATGACCAGTTCAATCTGGCGCTGGATCCGGATACGGCGCGGGAATACCACGATGCCACGCTGCCCAAGGAGGCACACAAGCTGGCGCATTTTTGTTCCATGTGCGGCCCCAAGTTCTGTTCCATGAAAATCACGCAGGAAGTGCGTGAATATGCGGCAGAGCGTGGGTTGGCCGCAGAGCGGGCGGTAGAGTCGGGTATGGAAGAGCAGGCCGTGCGCTTCCGTGAAGCCGGTGCCGAGGTGTATCGCGAGGTCTGAACATGCGGTTGTTTCTTGCCTTCCTGCTGCTCGGCAGTGTCTATGTCTGGCAGCATGACGATGAGTTGCGGCTGGCCTGGCGCCAGTCGCAACCAGGCTACACACCACCGCAAGTCACACTGTTTGCCACCAGCTGGTGCGGTTACTGCCGTCAGATGCGTGAATATTTTGCGGCTGAAAAAATTCCGTATACCGAGCTTGATATAGAAACCAGTGCACAGGGCAAGGTCTGGCACGAACAGTTGGGAGGGGGCGGGGTTCCCGTCACCCTCGTTGGTGAAAAAGTCATTCACGGGTATGACCCGGACGGTGTAAGTGCCGCCCTGGCGTCCCAGTAACAGCAGGTTTCATTAACAGCAGGTTCCATGGCAACCAACAATTTCAGCAAGGACGATGTTGTCGTCGAGAAGAGGGAGACGCTGTTTCAGGGTTTTTATCGTCTGGACAAACTGCATCTCACGCATCGCCAGTTTGCCGGCGGCAACGGACCGGTCATCAACCGCGAGCTCTTTGTGCGTCCGCCAGCGGTGGGAGTACTGATTTATGATCCTGCGACCGATGAGGTATTGCTGATCGAGCAGTTCCGCGTGGGCGCGCTGGAGGATGCGCACCCCTGGCAAATGGAGATCGTGGCCGGCCTGATCGAGCCCGGTGAGTTGCCGGAAGACGTGGTGCGCCGCGAGGCACAGGAAGAGGCGGGGATCACACTGGGGCGGGTCGAGCGGGTGATGGAGTTTCTGCCCAGCCCCGGCGGCTCGGATGAGCGTTTTTCCCTTTATGTTGCCAGTGCCGACCTGTCACAGGCAGGCGGCATTCATGGGCTGCCCGAGGAAGGCGAAGATATCCGTGTTAATGTCATGAGCGTGAATCAGGCACTCACGGCGGTGGAACGCGGACGCATCAACAATGCGCCCTGCATCCTTGCCTTGCAGTGGCTGGCCCTTAACAAGCCGCGCTTGCTGGCGCGCTGGAAGAAGTGATGGCACTGGCACTTGCCCCCCTGCGGTACACGGTGGATCTGCAGCATCTGCAGACCCTGTGTGCGCTCAATTACGGCCGGCTGCGCCGGCTGTTGCCGGGGCTTGAGCGCGACCACTACCGGTTTCACTGGGACCAGCCGGGTACCGAGCAGGCCCTCATGGAGATCGAGGTGCTGGAGCGCTCGGTCTACACCGATACCCTGCTGATCCACCAGACCACGACGCGTCTGCCGTGGTGCCCGCGGCTGGATATGGAGGTGCGTATCTACCACGATGCCGAGCTGGCCGAGGTGTTGCGCTTCCAGTCATCCCGCAGCATTCCCGCCCGTAACCGCTATCCGAACCCCTCCATGCATGCCCGTGACGAGAAGACCCAGGTCAACGGGTTTCTGGCCGAGTGCCTGGATCACTGCCTGCGGGAGGGCTATGTCGACGTGCTACCGGTCGGATGGGGTGTCGACGAAGGTTCGGGTGTGTGACCGTATTCTGGTAATCAGTGCTTTTATTGCGTTACATTCAGGATAACAAAGAGTTCTAGGGATGGTACCTTGACGCAGATCGACCCGCGGCCACTTCGAGTGGTCCAGATTACAGACTGCCACCTGTTTGCCGGCACGGACGGCCGGCTGCTTGGTCTCAATACGGAAGACAGCCTGCGACTGGTGCTGGATCGCGTGACCTGCGAGCAGTCCCATATCGATGTCATTCTGGCGACCGGTGACCTGTCGCAGGATGGCTCCATGTCGTCCTATCGCCGGTTCCAGCAGCACCTTACCCGGTTCAAGGCCCCCAGCTACTGGTTACAGGGCAATCACGACCTGACCGAGCCCATGGTGAATGCCCTGGGCGGGCACGGTCGGCGCGACAGCCATCTGAGCCCCTGCCTGATTGAGGTCGGGGACTGGCGCATCATCATGCTCAACTCCAGTGTCGAGCATGAAGTGCCGGGCTACTTCCAGCCTGACGAGCTTGAGTTCCTGCGCGATGCCCTGGTGAAAACCCGCGGGCATCACACCATGGTATGCCTGCATCATCATCCCGTGCCGATGGGCTGCGACTGGCTCGATAACCAGGTGGTCAGCAATGCCGGGGAGTTCTGGGCGATCATGGATGCGGTAGACCACGTCAAGGTGGTGCTCTGGGGGCATGTCCACCAGAACTCCGAGCAGGTTCGCCGGGGTGTGCACCTGTTTTCCTCTCCGTCGACCTGCGTGCAGTTCA
>JBASJP010000145.1:0-5069 GCA_049655345.1 Moraxellaceae bacterium | reverse complement strand
ATTCCCGCAACTGTGTATCACTGGCGCGGGTGATGTTATCGCCCTTGAAATAAATCTCTCCGCTAATCTGTGCCTGTGGTGGCAGCAGCCGCATGATGGAGTGCGCGGTAAGCGATTTTCCGGAGCCTGACTCGCCGACCAGGGCCAGCATTTCACCTTTGTTGATGTGCAGGCTGGCATTCCTGACCGGTGTGGTTTCAGCACCATCACGGATGAACCTGATGGCCAGTTGCCTGATTTCTAGCACGGGCTCAGTCATGTCATACCTGCTGCTTGCGAGGGTCGAAGGCATCGCGGGCGGCTTCACCGATGAACACGAGCAGGGTGAGCAGCACGGCGAGTGTCACAAAGGCTGAAATACCAAGCCAGGGTGCCGTGAGGTTGTTTTTGCCCTGTGCCACCAGTTCACCGAGCGAAGCAGAGCCTGGCGGCAGGCCAAAGCCGAGAAAGTCCAGCGAGGTCAGTATCCCGATGGCTCCCGTGAAAATGAACGGCAAGTAGGTGAGGGTGGAGACCATGGCATTCGGCAACATGTGACGGAACATGATGCGACTGTCGCTCATACCCAGTGCACGGGCAGCACGCACATACTCAAGATTGCGGGCGCGCAGGAATTCGGCACGAACCAGTCCTGTCAGGTCGGTCCAACTGAACAGCAGCATTATGCCAAGCAGCCACCAGAAGCCTGGTTCAACCACACTGGACAGGATGATCAGCATGAACAGCATGGGCAGCCCGGACCATATCTCGATAAAACGCTGGCCAGCCAGATCCACCCAGCCACCGTAATAACCTTGCAGGGCACCGGCAATAATGCCGATCACCGAGCTGGTCAGTGTCAGCACCAGTGCAAAAACGACGGACACGCGGAAGCCGTAGATGATGCGCGCCAGAACATCCCGGCCCTGGTCATCCGTTCCCAGCAGGTTGTCGCTGGAGGGTGGGGCAGGCGCCGGCACCTCCAGGTTGTAATTGATGGTCTGGTAGCTGAAGCGGACCGGGGGCCACAACATCCAGCCTTCCTTGTTGATCAGCTCGGCAACAAACGGGTCACGGTAGTTGGTGGTGGAGGCAAAGCTGCCACCAAAAACGGTTTCCGGGTAGTCCTTCATGACCGGGACATAAAGATCGCCACGAAACTGCACCAGCAATGGTTTGTCATTGGCGAGCAGTTCGGCAAACAGGCTGAGTCCGAACAGGATCAGGAAAAACCAGAGGGACAGGTAACCACGACGGTGTGCCTTGAAGTTTTCCCAGCGACGCTGGTTGAGCGGAGACAGTGCCATGTCAGCCCCTGCTCTCGAAGTCAATGCGGGGGTCAACCATCGTGTAAACCACATCACTGAGGATTTTCAGCAGCAAGCCTACCAGAGTGAAAATCCACATGGTGCCAAAGATGACCGGGTAATCCCTGTTCAGTACAGCTTCAAAGCTGAGCAGGCCAAGACCATCCAGATTGAAGATCACCTCGATCAGCAGTGAGCCGGTAAAAAATACGCCAATCAGGGTGGCAGGAAGGCCCGCAATCACGATCAGCATGGCATTACGGAAGACATGGCCATACAGAACCTGATTTTCGGTCAGACCCTTGGCGCGTGCGGTCATCACATACTGTTTGCCAATCTCGTCCAGAAAGGAATTCTTGGTGAGAATGGTCAAGGTGGCAAAGCCGCCAATCGTCAGGCAGATGGTTGGCAGGATGATGTGGTGCGTGTAATCGAAAACCCTGCCCCCAAAGGACAGGGCATCGTGGTTTTCCGAGGTCAGCCCCTGCATGGGAAACCACTGCCAGTAGCTGCCGCCGGCAAACAGGATGATGAGCAGGATGGCAAACAGGAATCCCGGGATGGCATAGCCCACGATAATGGCCGAACTGGTCCACAGGTCGAAGTGAGTGCCACTGTGCAGTGCTTTCCGGATGCCAAGGGGTATCGAGATCAGATAGATGATCAACGTACTCCAGAGACCGATCGACAGGGAAACCGGCATCTTCTCCTTGATCAGCCCGATGACGGTTTCGTCCCGGAAAAAGCTTTTGCCAAAATCAAAGCTGGCATAGTTTTTCAGCATCAGCCAGAAACGCTCGGCTGGCGGCTTGTCAAAACCATACTGCTTTTCTATGTCGGCGATGAGTTCCTGCGGCAGGCCTTGTGCTCCCCGGTAGCCTGTTCCGGAGGAGGATTGCGATGACGAAGCAACCTCACTGCCACTACCGCCCCCCATACGTGAGGCGGCTGATCCATCAAGCCCTTGCAGGCGGGCAATCGTACGCTCTACAGGCCCTCCGGGGGCCGCCTGTATGATCATGAAGTTGATCAGCAGGATGCCGAGCAGCGTGGGGACAATCAGGAGCAGGCGCCGCAGAAGATAAGCAGTCATTTAATGGCATCTCACTGGCGGCGGTTACCCTGGGATGCGCGAACACGTGCCTGTTTCTGGGGATTGATCCACCATGTATCGAATCCCATTCCATATTTTGGTGTTGTTGCCGGACGGTCAAACAGGTCCCAGTATGCCAGCCGGTATTTATTGACATGGAATTGTGGAATTACGTAATGATTGGCCAGCAAGACACGATCCAGCGCACGAGTGGCCGTGATCAGCTCGGCTCGCGATGGCGCGGCGATGATTTTCTGGACCAGTGCGTCTACGGCAGGATTCTTGATGCCAACAATATTGCGGCTGCCATTGATGTCAGCTGCTTTGCTGCTCCAGAAGTCCTGTTGCTCATTGCCCGGCGACTGGGACTGGGGGAAGGTGGCAACCGTCATGTCGTAATCAAAGCGGCGGATTCGCTCGATATACTGGGAGACATCCACCATGCGGATTTTCATGTCGACACCCAGCCGGGCAAGATTCTGTCGAAAGGGTTGCACAATACGCTCGAACTCAGGCTGGGCGAGCAGGATTTCGAACGACAGTGTCTGGTTTTGCTTGTTCACCAGTTTGCCGTTCTGCATGGTCCAGCCGGCGCTTGCCAGAAGTTGCTGGGCCTTGAGAAGGTTGGCTCGTGCATTGCCGCTGCCATCAGTGCGAGGAGGCTGCCATGCAGGCCCGAATACCGAGGCAGGCAGCTGTGCACGATAGGGAGCTAGCAGAGCCAGTTCTGCTGGCGATGGCGTGCCTTGTGCGGCAAGTTCGGAGTTGGCAAAGAAACTGCCTGTGCGCACGTACGCCATATTGAACAGAGTGCGGTTACTCCATTCAAAGTCAAACGCGTAGCCGAGTGCTTCACGTACACGCACATCCTGAAAAAAAGGCCGGCGCAGATTGTAGGCAAAACCCTGCATGCCACTGGAGTTTTGGTGTGCCTGCTCCAGTTTCTTGACGAGGCCCTGCTTTACTGCGGGGAAGCTGTACTCTGTTGCCCAGGTCTTGGCGCGGTTCTCTGCGCGAAAGTCGTACTGGCCTGCCTTGAAACCCTCAAAGGCCACTGTTGTATCGCGATAGTAGACATAGGTGACCGTATTGAAGTTGTCACGGCCACGGTTCACCGGAAGATCCTTGCCCCAATAATTCGCGTTGCGGGTGAATACAAGGCTACGTCCGGGATCAACCTTGCTGATGACATAGCTGCCGCTGCCAATCGGGATGTCCAGTGAGGTTGTATTGAAGCTGCGCCCTGCCCAGTAGTGTTTGGGAAGAATGGGCAGCTCGCCAACAATCAGGGGCAGCTCACGGTTGTTGGCTGACTTGAATGTGAATTTCACCCGCAGGTTATCAAGTGCCTCTACTTTTGTAATGTCTGCAAAGTAGGCCTTGTATGAGGGATCCCCATCCTTGCGGATGGTGTCAAACGTAAAAACAACATCAGCGGCTGTGACCGGCTTGCCATCGGAAAACCGGGCGGCAGGGTTCAGATGATATGTAATCCATGAGGCATCCGAGTTGTCGCGCTCAATTTTTGAGGCCAGCAAGCCATAGCGACTGAAGGGCTCATCCTGTGATGCCGTTGTGAGTGACTCATAAATGCGGCTAATGTCTTCGGCAGGTACGCCCTTGTTGATGAACGGATTCAGGCTGTCGAAGGTCCCAAGGCTGTAAAGACGAACATCTCCACCCTTTGGAGCAGCAGGGTTTACATAGGAAAATGCCTTGAAGCCAGCCGGGTATCTGGGTTGCCCATGCAAGCTGATGGCATGACTGGTTTCGATGGCTGCCTGTGCGGTGGCGCAGGTCAGGCCAAAAAGAAATATGCTGAAGTGACTCAGGACGCGACGCATGAAGAGGGGTCCTTTCAGGTGATTATTATCCATGGACCGGATTGTGCAGGATTCTTGAAACGGAGGGAATAAAACCACAACGGCGTCCTGGGACGCCGTTGTGCAATCGTTACAGGCTGCCCTGCCGATTCTGTCCGCTGGAGGCTACGTAGATGACCAGATCCTGTCCGGGCCGAATATTCCTTGATGCGCTGTTCCAGTTACGGATCTGCTTGACGCTGACGTTGTAGCGCTTGCTGATGGAGAACAGGGTGTCACCCTTGCGTACCTCATAGCTGATGCGCTTGCCCTTGCCTTTGGCATTGCCTCGGGAAGCGGTACGCGAGTTGCTTCCAGCCTTGCCGTTTACTTTCAGTACCTGACCTTGCTTCAGGTGGCTTTTGACGCGAAGGCCGTTCAGCTTGGCCAGCTGTTTGGTGGATACCCCATGCTTGCGTGCCACGGAAGAAAGGGTATCGCCACGGCGAACCTTGTAGCGGCTGACGACTTTTTTGTTGCTGGCGGTACTCAGGCTCTTGCCGAACAGTTCGGCCTGAACCCTGGCGTACTCCGCACTGCCGTTTCGCGTCTGGGAAACAACAAGTGTGCTGCCATTTTTCAGCTGGTTTGATTTCAGCTTGTTCAGGCGCTTCAGCTCGGCCGGGGTGGTGCCAAAACGCTTGGCCACCTTGAACAGTGTGTCACCCTTTTTGACCGTGTAATTCTCGACTGCCACGCGTTCAGGTGCAGGCAGTGCGGAAATTTGTTGGGCGAAGTCTGTTGGTAGCGAGGCGGGTATCAGCAGGCGGTGCGGACCCTCCGGATCAGTAGCCCAGCGGTTGAAGCCGGGATTGAGCTGATACAGCT
>JBASJP010000144.1:0-8576 GCA_049655345.1 Moraxellaceae bacterium | reverse complement strand
CCACCACCGACCTGCAGGGTCGCGTGGCTGATGCCTGCCTGCAGATGCATGGCGGATACGGCTACATGGTGGAATACCCGGTGGCCCGTGCCTATGTCGATGCGCGCATCCAGCGCATCTATGGCGGTGCCAACGAGATCATGAAGGAAGTGATCGCCCGTTCGCTGGTCGGACGCTGAGATCCTGGCGGCCCTGCGTCCCGTCCGGGGCGCAGCGGCTACCGCCGGATTTCCCGGCCTGGCTTGCACAGTCGACGGGGTTGCAGCTAGCCTGCAGTGGAAGAACAATCATCAGCAGAGGGAATGGCGATGTTCAGACAGATCATGGCGGGGGCACTGGTGGTGCTGGCCAGCGGTGCGTTACAGGCCGAGGAGTACAAGATACTGGCGGATCGTTCGGTCAACTTTGATGCCATCAAGACCTTCCGTATTGACCGCGTGTCCATCACCCGTACCAGTGGTGCCAAGGTCAAGCAGGCCAATATTGATGGTTTGCGTGCGGTCACCAGAGCGCAGTTGCTCAAGGAGGGCCTGCAGGAGTCCAACGAGGTGCCGGATGTCATGGTGACCGTGACGGCGGGTGTGGATGCTTCCCTGCATACACGCGAGACGCAGGGCATGCCGTATTTCGATGGCGGCCAGTGGCAGATTCTGCCGCAGGAAGAGCAGGAAACAGACCCAACCGGCAAGCCGAAAGAAGTGAAATATGGCCAGGGCACCTTGCAGATTGACCTGCGCAAGCGGGATGGCAACAGGGTGGTCTGGCGCGCACTGATCGAGGATGTGGTGCAACTGCCGGTATCGAAGGAGCTGGTGACCAGGGTTGTGAGCAACGCATTCGAGCAGTACCCGCCGCCTCCGGCCGAATAATTACAGCCCGGGCTTCGTTTCAGCAAAAACCCGTGTTGCCTTGAGGCAGCACGGGTTTTTTATTGCAGGTACGTGGCGAAATCAGCGGCGCCAGAAGGCCGGAGTAAACAGGACAAGCACGGTAAAGATTTCCAGGCGGCCCAGAATCATGGCGCTGATCAGCATCAGTTTGGCCGGATCATTGATGGCGGCGTAATTGCTGCTGGTCGCACCAAGGCCGGCACCGGCGTTGTTCAGCGAGCAGATCACCGATCCGTACGCGGTCATGAAATCCACGCCGGTAGCCATCACGCTCCACATCAGCACGACAAAGACCAGCAGGTACAAGGTCAGGAATCCCCACACGGCATCAATCACGCGCGGGTTGACGGTCTTGCGTCCCAGGCGAATGGCAAACACCCCGTTGGGGTGCAGCAGCCGCGATATTTCGCGCAGGCTGTGCTTGAGTGCCAGCAACATGCGCAAGGGTTTCACACCGGAAGCGGTGGAGCCGGCCATGCCGCCCATGATGCTGGCACTGACCACGAGAAACGGCAAGATGCCGGGCCACAGGGTGAAGTCCGTGCTGACAAAGCCGGTTGTGGTGAGCAGCGATGTGCTCATGAAGACGGCGTGGCGCAATGCCTGCAAGGGTGCCAGCGGACTGTCCAGCCACAGCATCACTGTCACCAGCGCCATCAGCAGGCCCAGTGACAAGGCAAAAAACTGCAGTTCGGGATCGCGCCAGTAGGCAATAAACCGTCCACGACGCAGGGCCATGAAGTGCAGGCCGAAATTGATGGCGCCGGCAAACATGAAGAACACGGTGATCATTTCGATCAGCGGGCTGTTGAAGTGGCCAATGCTGCTGCCGTGCGTGGAGAAGCCTGCGGTCGCAATGGTGGAAAAGCTGTGGCACACCGCGTCCAGCCAGCTCATGCCGGCCAGCCTGAACGCAAGCATGCAGGCCAGCGTCATGCCGACATAAATCAGCCACAGCGCCTTTGCCGTTTGCGTGATGCGCGGTGTCAGCTTGTCTTTCACGACACCAGGCGACTCGGCCTTGTACAGCTGCATGCCGCCGATACCCAGCATCGGCAACACGGCCACCGCCAGCACGACAATGCCCATGCCGCCCAGCCAGCACAACTGGTGACGGTAATAGTTCAGTGATGCGGGAATATTGTCGACGTCGGCAATCACGCTGGAGCCGGTGCCGGTGAGACCCGAGAAGGACTCGAACAGCGCGTCCACCAATGTCAGCTGGTGATGCGGTGCCAGCAGAAAAGGAAATGCGCCGACCGCGCCAAACACCAGCCAGAACAGCAGCACCACCACAAAGCCGTCACGCGGTGTCAGCTCTTCCTTGCGGTCGCGGTTGGGCAGCCATGCCAGCAGGCCCAGCACCACAATTTCCAGCCAGGCCACAGAGAACGCTGTGGCACTGCCATCATTCAGGTAGATGCTGAGGGCAAATGGCGGCAGCAGCGTCAGGCTGTACATCAGCATCAGCACGCCCAGAATGCGGAGAATCTGGCGCACACTCATGAGGTGAGTTTCTCGATGATGCTGCGACGACGGCTGAACAGTTTTTCGATTTCCGGAATCTCGCGCTTGTCGGTGACAAACACGATGACGTGATCGCCCGGTTCGATGCGAACCTCATCATGTCCCATGATTACTTCATTGGGGCGGGCGATGGCCCCGATGGTGGCACCTGCCGGCAGTTTCAGTTCGCGGATTGCCTTGCCGGCAATGCGACAGTCACTGTGGGCGATGACTTCAATGGCTTCGGCCGCCCCGCGACGCAGGCTGTGTACGGCGATGACATCGCCCTGACGCAGTTCGGTGAGAATGCTGCCGATAGTGATCTGCTGCGGCGAGATGGCGATGTCGATGTCGGTGCCCTGCACCAGATCGGCATAGGCCTGATTGCTGATCAGCGTCAGCACCTTGCGCGCGCCCATGCGCTTTGCCAGCAGTGATGACATGATGTTGGCTTCGTCATCATTGGTCAGTGCACAGAAAACATCGGCATCTGCCACGCCGGCTTCCAGCAGCAGCTCGCGATCCGAGGCCGGCCCGTTCAGCACCAGCGTATGGTCCAGCTTGCCGGCCAGCGCCAGGCTGCGCGCGCTGTCGAGTTCCAGCAGCGTGATGGAGTGATTGTGTTCCAGTGCAGTGGCAAGGCGTTCGCCAATGTGGCCGCCACCGGCAATCACGAGCTTGCGGTACTGCCCTTCCACGCGCCGGAACTCTCTGAAGACCTGTGCCAGATCCTCGCTTTCAGCAATGAAGAACACCTCGTCCTCTGCCTCGATGCGCGTATCACCGAGTGGTTTTACGGCCTCGCCCCGGCGATAGATGGCGGCCACCCGCATGTCGACATCCGGCAAGTGCTGACGCAGCTCGGCAAGCTGGTGCCCGACCAGCAGGCCGTCAGGTCGGGCACGCACCCCGATCAGGCGGATGCGGCCATTGGCAAAGTCGAGCACCTGCAGCGCACCGGGTGTTTCCAGCAGGCTGATGATGTGATCGGTGACCGCCTGCTCAGGGCTGATCAGGGTGTCGATGGTCATGTGCTCGGTGGTGAAGAGTCCGGGGAAATCCAGATATTCGGTGGCGCGGATGCGGGCAATGCGGTTGGGCGTCTGGAACAGGCGGCGCGCAATTTCGCAGGCCACCATGTTCACCTCGTCACTGGCGGTGACGGCAATCAGCATGTCGGCTTCACGCGCACCGGCCTTGAGCAGGATGCTCGGGTGCGAGGCCTTGCCGCAGACAGTGGCGATGTCATAGCGCTCGGACAGCTCTTTCAGCGCCTCGGCATCGGTATCTACCACGGTGATGTCGTTGTTTTCACTTACCAGGCTGGCAGCAAGCGTGGCGCCGACCTGGCCGGCACCAAGAATCATGATTTTCATGGAAAGTCCCCTTCATGAAATGCTGCCATGGAATACATGGACGTGGATTGACCCTGAACAGTCTGCCGGCAGTTTGCCGAAATTGTTCCCCGTAACCAACCCGGCAGCACCGCATGGGCTACCATGTGCATGGATTTTCCGGCCATGCCAGAATGATGACGTGTGATGACAAGTAAAAGCAGGGATGCGGTGCAGTTCTTTTCAGTACTGGTCCCCGCACAGCAGGCTTGATGGAGAACACTATGCGTCAGTGGCGGGAAATGGTGCTGGCGGTCTGCCTGATGATGGCAGGACTGCATGGCGTGGCGCGAGCGGAGCTGACACTGCCGGCATTAACCGCAGCGTCAACGCCGGCATCCGAAGCCACGCTGATCTACATGAACCGGGACGTGGTGGTGTTTCGGGCTGCGCTGGCGGGGGTGACGCCCGAGAAGCGCGTCAGGCGCGCCGAACGACGTCTGGCAGATCATGAACGCACCGGCGATACCGAAGTGGTGGGTCAGGTCCCGATCACGATCGGTACACAGCAGGGCATCGGCATCACCCTCAACGACACCCTCCTGTTCACGCTGCTCCCGGAAGACAGGGATCCGGAAGACGGCCGCCCGCTGAGTGCGCTGGCAGACGGCGTGGTGGTGGCACTCAAGGATGCCCTGGCCGCCCGCCATGCCCAGACGGACCCCGCCAACCTCATCAAGGGGTTACTGTTTGCCGGGCTGGCACTGGCTGCAACAGCACTGGCGGTGATCTTGCTGATGCGTCTGCGCCACTGGCTGGCCGTCAGGTTGCAGCGGCAGGTGCTGCACAGGCTTGAGGCGAACATGCCCTGGCTGAGCTATCTGGCGCAGGTGCTGGAGCGTCTGGTGCAGATTGTGGTGGCCCTTGTTTGCATCGCGCTGGGCTACCTGTGGGTGACCTATGCACTGGCGCAATTTCCGCTCACCCGTCCCTTTGGCGATCAGCTGGGTAATTTTCTGCTCGGGTTGCTTGGCAACATCGGCATGGGCGTTGTCAGGGCACTGCCCGACCTCATCACGCTGGCGATCATCCTGCTCATTACGCGTGCACTCACACAGTCGGTGAAAGCCCTGTTTGACGCGGTGCAGGAAGGGCGGATCCAGTTGCCGGGTCTCTACAGTGAAACCGTGGGCGCCAGTCGCCGCCTCGTCAACATAGCCATATGGGCACTGGGCATCACGTTTGCCTATCCCTACATTCCCGGCTCACAAAGTGATGTATTCAAGGGGTTGTCGGTATTGTTCGGTTTCATGCTGACACTGGGGTCTGCCGGTGTCGTCAACCAGCTCATGAGCGGCATGACCCTCGTCTACTCGCGGGCCTTGCGCAAGGGCGATCTGGTACAGATTGGCGAAACCATGGGGGTGGTCGAAGAGATAGGCACCCTTTCCACCCGGGTGGTGAATCTCTACAACGAGGTCATCACGATTCCGAATTCTGTAGTGATGAGCAACCAGATCCGTAATTACTCGCGACAGGAAGAAGGACAGGGAGTGATGGTCGGCTGCAAGGTCACCATTGGTTATGACACCCCGTGGCGTCAGGTAGAGGCGATGTTGCTCAACGCAGCAAAGGGCACGCCCGGGCTGCGTGATACTCCCGCACCTTGTGTCCTGCAGCGCGCCCTCAGCGATTTTTATGTCGAATACGAACTGATGGTAACCCTGGCGGATACCAAGGCCCGGCCATTTGTGCTGACCCGGTTGCATGCCGAGGTGCAGGACGAGTTCAACCGTTACGGTGTGCAGATCATGTCGCCAAACTTCAGGGGGCAGCCGGATGGTGGTGCTGTTGTCGTGCCGCAGGAGGATTGGTACAAGGCGCCAGCGGCTTCGCCCTCGCGCCCGGCCATTCCGGAATAGGCGATACACAATGCCAAATAAAAAGGGGAGGGTCCGCAAGGACCCTCCCCTTTTTACGTGCGTGGCATTATTCGTCTTACATTTTGTTTTGTGCAGCCAGCACATCGATCAGCACAACCAGATATTGCGACGCAAACAGGCAAAAACGAAACCGGCCAGGCATAAAAGTCAGTCGGACGCTTTTTCCAGCAGAGCATAAAAAAAGCCGTCATGGCCATTGGCCTGCGGCAGCAGTTGCCGGCCATGCGGTCTGGCATCACCCGCCTTGATGTTCAGGGGGATTTCCCGGGCATCCGCATGGGTACTGAGGAAGCGCGCCATTTGTTCCTCGTTTTCCGCTTTCAGGATGGAGCAGGTGGCATAGAGCAGGCGGCCACCCTTGGCGAGCAATGGCCACAGTGCGTTCAGTAGCGTGCGCTGTTGCTCTACGGTCTGGGCCACGTCACTGGGGCGACGCAGCAGCTTGATGTCGGGATGACGACGAATCACGCCGGTGGCGGTACAGGGCGCGTCCAGCAGGATGCGGTCGAAGGCTTGGCCGTCCCACCACGCTGCGGTGTTGCCGGCATCGGCAGTACGGATCTCGGCCTGCAGCTGGAGACGTGCCAGGTTTTCATGAATGCGGGTATTGCGGGTGGCATCGCTATCGATGGCCAGCAGATGGCACTCCGCTGTGCGCTCCAGGATGTGGGCGGTCTTGCCACCGGGAGCGGCGCAGGCATCGAGGACACGCTGACCGGGTCGGGCATTGAGCAGTATGGCGGCGAGCTGGGCTGCTTCGTCCTGTACCGAAAACAGGCCGTCGTCAAAGCCGGGCAGCTTGCGTACATCACCCACGCCATAAACGCGCAGGCCGGCGGGCGCATGTGTGCAGACCTCAGCATTCACGCCAGCCTCCTCGAGCAGATCGCGGTACGCCTCCGGCGAAATTCTCCGGGAATTCACGCGCAAGGTCAGCGGTGCTTCACTGTTGTTGGCCGCAAGGATGGCGGTGGCGGCATCGCCCCAGTCACGACGCAACTGCTGCACCAGCCAGTCCGGGTGGGCATGGCGCAGGACTTGCGCGCGCGTCTCCAGCTCCCCCTGTTCACGCTGGTAACGGCGCAGCACGGCATTGAGCAGGCCTGTCATCTTGTCGCGCCCGAGCTGGCGGGCGGCCTCCACGGTTTCGCCAATGGCGGCGTGATCCGGCACGCGCAGTTCACGCAACTGGGCCAGGCCGAGCAGCAGCAGGGCTTCAATAACCGGCTCCGGGGACTTGCTCAGCAGGGGTTTCAGCATGGCGCGGTAATACAGCGCATGGCGGATCGCCGTGAAGCAGAGTGCCTGCAACAAACCACGATCTTCGGGGCGGCAGGCGGCCAGTGCCGGGGGCAGGCTCTCGCTCAGGGAGCCGCGCCCGGCAAGGACGGGGGCCAGGGCCTGGGCCGCCAGTGCGCGGACGGACAGACGTGGGGTGCTTGTACGGGGGCCGTTCATACGCCGAATACCTGGCCGGGGGCCAATTGGTCACGTCGAGCATTCAGCAACTGCAGGACAGAAAGGGGTTTGCCACCCGGCAATTGCAGGGTTTCCAGCAGCAGTACCGAGCCGTTGCCCGCGGCAACGCGCAGGCCGTCACGGTCGGCCGCGATGATCATGCCGGCAGGCGCGGTCGAGGTTTCTGCCAGCGCGCGCGCCTGCCAGACCCGTACCACCT
This sequence comes from Moraxellaceae bacterium, assembly GCA_049655345.1. Taxonomy (GTDB): domain Bacteria; phylum Pseudomonadota; class Gammaproteobacteria; order Pseudomonadales; family Moraxellaceae; genus UBA2031. The sequence goes on along the minus strand of JBASJP010000144.1, from coordinate 1,225 downwards.
GATCCGCCAGTGTCGTGAACGCCACCGGCACCGGGTTGTAGGCGCGGACGGCCCGGGCCAGCAGGTCGGCCGGCTGCGTCCAGTCAAGGCGCGCTTCGTCCTTGGTCAGTTTGCGCGCATAGGTGGCGTCGGCATCGTTCTGTGGCGCGCTGGGCAGCTCGCCGTCCGCCAGCAGCTCCAGTGCCGCCACCAGCGACTCGCCGCCCAGCAGGGCAAGGCGGTCATGCAGGCTGGCACCGGTATCGTTTGGCGAAATCGGGCAGCGTTCCATGTAACGCATGGCGCCGGTGTCCAGGCCCACATCCATCTGCATGATGGTAATGCCGGTTTCGCGGTCACCGGCCAGGATGGCGCGCTGGATGGGCGCGGCACCGCGCCAGCGTGGCAGCAATGACGCATGCACGTTGATGCAGCCAAGGCGCGGAATCTCAAGCACGTCCTTTGGCAGCAGCAGGCCGTAGGCAGCCACGATCATCAGGTCGGGCCTGAGGGCACGCAGTTCGTTGCTGGCGTCGGCGTCTTTCAGGCTGAGCGGCTGGGACACCGGAATGCGGCGTTCCAGTGCCAGCTCCTTGACCGGGCTGGCCTTGAGTTCGCGGCCACGGCCCGCCGGGCGGTCCGGCTGGGTATAGACTGCAATGACATCATGTTCGCCCTGCTGCAGGAGGGCTTTCAGGCTTTCGGCTGCAAACTCCGGCGTGCCGGCAAAGACAATGCGTAAAGGACCACTTTCAGGGTTGTTGCTCACTTGATGTCAGGCCTGCTGCTTGTGCTGTTTTTCCAGCTTTTTCTTGATGCGCTCACGCTTGAGCGAGGACAGGTAGTCGACAAAAAGCTTGCCGCTGAGATGATCCATTTCATGCTGGATGCAGACGGCGAGCAGACCATCGGCGGTTTCCTCAAAGGCCTTGCCTTCGCCATCGAGCGCACTGATCTGTACGCGTGACGGACGCTCCACGGTCTCGTAGAAACCCGGTACCGACAGGCAGCCTTCGTCATAGGGCGCCTTTTCCTCGCACAGGGGCGTGATGACCGGATTGATGTAGACGCGTGGTGCCGTCTTTTCATCCGACAGGTCCATCACGATCAGCTGGATGTGCCGGTCCACCTGGGTGGCGGCCAGGCCGATGCCCTTGGCCTCATACATGGTTTCCAGCATGTCGCCGATCAACTGGCGAACCGCAGCATCCACTTGCGCCACCGGTCTGGCCTTGGTGCGCAGACG
>JBASJP010000143.1:0-12332 GCA_049655345.1 Moraxellaceae bacterium | reverse complement strand
TGACGCCTGCCTACGGTATTGGCGTCACGCACGGACACGTTCAGCGTTTTACCACCACACCGGCAAACCACGTTGCCAGACGGCGCGGCATCAGCCGGATAAAGAACGGCAGTGGCTTGTTCAGCAGGCCTGTCACCACAACAGGACGCCCTGCATTCAGTGCCGACAGCGCACTGTCCGCCACGGTCTCTGCCGTATCCATCATTTTCGCCGCCAGCGTGCCGTGATTGCCGGCTACATCGTGGAATTCTGTCGCGGTGGCGCCCGGGCACACGGCGGTTACGTGGATGCCATTCTTGCGCTCTTCGGCATCCAGTGCCTCCGAAAACATCAGCACATAGGACTTGGTCGCGCCGTACACGGCAAAGCGCGGACAGGCCTGAAAGGCGGCGACCGAGGCAATGTTCATGATGCGGCCCTGACGGCGCAGGCGCATGCCGGGCAGCACGCCATGACTCAGTTCGGTCAGTGCCACCATGTTGAGCTGCATCATGCCCTGGATGCGATCCAGCGGCATGTCGGCGAACAGGTTGTTGAGGCCAAAGCCGGCATTGTTGATCAGGGTGTCGATAGCCAGGCCACGCGCTTCTACGTCGGCAAGCAGTTGGGCGGCCGCACCGGGCACCTCGAGATCAAGCACGATGGTTTCCACACGGGCGCCATGTGCCGTTTTCAGCTCGGCGGCCAATGCTGCCAGCTTGTCCTGACGGCGCGCCACCAGCACCAGGGCCTGCTTTTCCTGTGCGGCCAGGCGTCGGGCCAGTGCCTCGCCGATACCACTGGAGGCGCCGGTGATAACGGTAGCGAGTGTCAATGAGGGTGTGGCCATGAGAGAGTGCTCCGGAGGGCATGGGTTAGTGGGATTGCACGGTAGTTGTTAGTTCGACAGTTGTCAAACTATCGATGTATTCTGCTAGTATCCGGAAAACGGCGGTAACACGGGAAAACAGTGCATGAACATTTTGCTGGTGGGTGCGGGGGCGGTAGGGCAGGTGTATGGGCGGCATCTGGCCCGCGCCGGACACAAGGTCACTTTCTTCGTGAAGGCCAGGTATGCCGCCGAGCTGGCAGCAGGGTTGCCATTGCACCGGCTGGGGTATCTGCGGACGGAAAGCGAGCACTGGCAGGAGTACGCCGTGGTGAGTACGGTGGACGACGTGGCAGCTGCGCAATGGGACCAGGTCTGGCTGTGCATGGCCTCTGATGCCCTGCGTTCCGACCTCTCGCAACAGGTGATTGCCGCCGTGGGCAAGGCCACCGTGATCTGCCTGCAGCCCGGCCCCGAGGATGCTGCCTGGGTACGGGAGAGGCTGCCGGCCGGGGCGACCATGGTGCAGGGCCTCATCACCTTTATCAGTTACCAGTCGCCCTTGCCCGGATGCCCCGGCAAGGAAGGCATTGCCTATTTCCTGTCGCCGCTGGCACCCGGCATGTTCAGCGGGCCGCATCAGGGCGTGCAGACGGTGGTTGAGGCATTGAAGGCGGGCGGTATGGCAGCCCGTGAAGTGGCCGATCTGGAGGGCGCGGGAGCCGGTTCCGAGGCCGTCATGATTCCCTTGGTTGCGGCTCTGGAGCAGCATGAGTGGCAACTGTCCGGCTTTGCCGGGAGTGCACAACTGACCCTCGGGCGCGAGGCCGGGCGCGAAGCGCTGGCCATCCTGGCGGAGGACCGCGGGGCAAAGGTGGCCCTGGAAAAAATGCTGCTGACGCCACTGGCCAGCCGCCTGTTGCTGCTGGTGGCACCCAAGGTGCTGCCGCTGGAACTGGCGCCTTATCTGCAGTACCACTTCACCAAGGTCGGGCAGCAAACGCGGGACATGCTCGACAGTTACATCCGGCTGGGTGAAAAGCATGACCTGCCAGCAGAAAATCTGCGCCGTCTGCGCGCTGGTCTGGTCTGAATGCTTGAGTTGTCTGTGCCAGCCCCCATACTGAAGACATGACATTCGAAAACGCCAATTTTACGCACCAGTGCCTGATCGCCATGCCCGCCATGGCCGATCCGCGCTTTGCCCATACCCTCACCTACATCATCAGGCACGATGAAGAAGGGGCGGTCGGCCTGATCGTGAACCGTCCCATGGAGCTGCACCTCGACCGCCTGCTCAAGGAAATCAATGCCGAGCCGTCGGCACCCCTGCGCAAGCCGGAGTTGCCGGTGCTGTTTGGCGGCCCGGTGAATCCGCAGATGGGGTTTGTGCTGCATTGCGAGGAGGGCAGCTGGAGCAGCACGCTGCCGGTCGCCGACGGCATCTATGTCACCAGTTCACGCGACATTCTGGATGCGATCGCCAAAGGGCAGGGGCCGGACGAATACCTGGTCGCCCTTGGTTACGCCGGCTGGGCGCCCGGGCAGCTGGAAGAGGAAATGGCGGATAACGCCTGGCTTAACTGCACGGCCGATACCGAGCTGCTGTTCAGCCTGCCGTTCGAGCAACGCTGGCAGGCCGGCATTCACAAGCTGGGTATTGATCCGGCCTTTCTCGCCAGCGAAGCCGGACACGCCTGACGCCGTCTGCTGCGACGATACCCGTACTGCCGGCAGCGGCGCTGCGGGTGGCTTCGGCGTACAATCCGGTCAAACGTCCAGGCACATCTCATCCCGATGACCGAACCTTCCTTCCAGCGCATTCTCGGTTTTGATTTCGGCACCAAACGCATTGGCGTGGCCAGCGCCCAGGCCATTACCGGCAATGCCTCGCCACTGACCCCCATTCCGGCCCGTGACGGCATTCCTGACTGGGACAAGCTGGATGCCCTGCTGCGCGAGTGGACGCCGGAGGCGCTGGTGGTTGGTCTGCCGCTCAACATGGACGACACCGAGTCCACGCTGTCACATCTGGCGCGCAAGTTCGCCCGCCGCATGGTGGCACGCTACCGCCTGCCGGTGTTCATGTGTGATGAGCGCCTGTCCAGTCACTCCGCCCGGGGCTTGCTGATGGAGGTGCAGGATCGTCGCAAGGGCAAGCTGCCCTCGCTGGATTCCACCGCCGCCGTCTTCATTGCCGAGGCCTGGCTGGCCGACCCGCAACGCCTCGCTCCATAAAGGCGCCCTGATTATGGTGCCCGGACAGGGCCGCCGGATGACACCAGCGGCCAGCGTCCATCGCCGCCGCCCGGTAAGTGGTTTACAATTGCGGCGCTCATCGAAGGACAGGCCCCATGCATCGATCTTCCGCGCACGAAGCCAGCCGCCTGCAGCTCAACGCTCAGGATCGCCTGCGCCATTTTCTGACGACCGAAGGTCTCTCCCGCGACCACCTCACCGAGATTCTCGACACGGCCGAGAGCTTTATTGATCCGGTGACCGGTGCCATCGTGAACCGCCCCCTGCTGGCCGGCCGCACGGTAATGAACCTCTTTTTCGAACCCAGCACGCGTACCCGCACCACGTTTGAAGTGGCCGCCAAGCGTCTGGGCGCCGACGTGCTCAATATCGATATTTCCAAGTCCTCCACCAGCAAGGGTGAAACCCTGCGCGACATGCTGTGGAATCTGGAGGCGATGACGGCCGATATTTTTGTGGTGCGTCACGGCGATTCCGGCGCGGCACATTTCATTGCCAGCCAGGTCACGCCGAAGGTGGCGGTGATCAATGCCGGTGACGGTCGCCATGCGCATCCGACGCAGGCCATGCTCGACATGCTCACCATCCGCCGGCATGCCGGGGCGTTCGAGAACCTCATTGTTGCGATTGTCGGTGACATCCGTCATTCGCGTGTTGCCCGCTCGGAAATCCACGCCCTGCAAACCCTTGGTGCAAAGGAAATCCGTGTGATTGCCCCGCGCACGCTGCAGCCCAGGGATTTTGACCAGCTCGGTGTAAAGGTGTTCGAGCGCATGGAGGACGGGCTGGTTGATGTGGATGTCGCGATTGCCCTGCGCGTGCAGAACGAGCGCATGGAGTCGGCACTGCTGCCATCCAGCGACGAGTTCTACGCCCTCTATGGCCTGACGCGCGACAAACTGAAACATGCCAAACCGGGTGTGCTGGTGATGCACCCGGGGCCGATCAACCGTGGCGTGGAAATCGAGTCGGCGGTGGCCGATGGCCCGCAGTCACTGATCCTGAAGCAGGTGAATTACGGTATCGCCGTGCGCATGGCCGTGCTCAGTCTGGCTGTGCGTGGCCAGGGCGAGCAACGCTGAATTTCTTGAAGGAGCCGGTATGGCTGTTCGTATCGACAATGTCCGACTGATCGACCCTGCTGCCTCACACGATGCCGTCACCAGTGTCATTCTGGAAAACGGCCGCATGATGATTGGTGGCAGCGGCGTCGCGGCAGCGGAAGTGATTGATGGCAACGGTCTGTGGCTGACCCCGGCATTTGTGGATTTGTGTGCGCGCCTGCGCGAGCCGGGTGCCAGGGTGCACGGCGGTGCGGCCAGCGAAACAAAGGCGGCGCGTGCCGGCGGTTTTCTGCATCTGGTGGTGCCACCCGATACGCAACCGGTGCTGGATTCGGGTGCACTGGTGACACAGTTGCGCGAGCGTTCGGAAGAAGCCGGGTTTGCCACGGTGTATCCGGTGGGCGCGCTGACCCGGGGGCTCGAAGGCAAGGCGCTGTCCAACATGAACCGCCTGCATCATGCCGGCTGCGTGGCCGTGGGTAATGCCCGTGCGCCGTTTGCCAATGTCGAAACCGCGCTGCGCTGCCTCGAATACGCCGCAACGCTTGGTCTCACCGTGTTTTTCTCGCCGGAAGAGCCAAGCCTGGCGCGCGGCTGTGCCCATGACGGTTTTACGGCGGCACGTCTGGGCCTGCCCGGCATTCCCGAGACGGCAGAAACCATTGCACTGGCCACCCAATTGTTGCTGGTCGAGCAGACTGGCGTGAAGGCGCACTTTGGCCAGCTGTCCTGCAAGGGCTCGGTCGAGCTGATCCGCATTGCCCGTGAAAAAGGCATTCCGGTCACGGCAGATGTGGCCATGCATCACCTGCATCTCACCGATGCGGCCATCGACGGCTTCAACAGTTTTGCCCATGTGCGGCCACCGCTGCGCAGCGAGGCGGATCGTGCTGCGCTGCGTGAAGGCGTGAACAGCGGTGTGATTGATGCCATCTGCTCCGATCACCAGCCGCTGGATGCCAGCGCCAAGCTGGCGCCGTTTCCAGCCACCGAGCCCGGCATGAGCACGCTGGAAACCGTGTTGCCGCTGGGGCTGCAGCTGGTGCGCGACGGGGTGCTGACGGAAAGCCGCCTGATTGCAGCATTGACCCATCGACCCGCCGATGTGCTGGGTCTGGAAAAGAATACCGGCTGGTTGCTGATTGATCCGTCTGCACAGTGGACGGTAGGTGCCGACACACTGCTGTCGACCGGCAAGAACACGCCATGGTTTGGTCAGGTCATGCAGGGCAAAGTGGTGCGGGTATTCGACTGAGCCGTTGCCGGCTCCGCAGCATCAGATGCGGACCTGACCGCTGGCGGCCATTGTCTGGCTGCCGACCACGATCATGCGCACCATGACGGCCAGTTGTTCCGTGGCGCTGGCACGCTGTTCCGGGGGCAGGTCCATCGCGGTGGCGCCGATGGCAACAACCAGACGGGTGATCGCCTTGGCCGTCAGGGCCGGCTCGTAGAGGCCGGTCTTGTTATGTGCGGCCAGCCGTACCAGATCGGCCTGCAACTCTTCTTCAAAAAATCCCAGCTGTTTTTCGACCGCCTGCTTGAAGGCATCCGACCCGGCAGTGCCTTCGCGCAGCAGCATGTGCAGCAGCTTGTCGTCCGCATTCAGCTGCTCCATGAAGGCTTCCACCGAGCTGCGCACCACGCTGCGTTCGGCCGTGGCGCGGTGGCGGGCTTCGCCGATGATGCCGCGCAGCGAGCTGCCGGCCAGCTCGATCAGGGCAATGGCCAGCTCGTCCATGTCATGGAAGTGCCGGTAGAAACTGTTGGGGGCGACGCCGGCCTCCCGGGCCACTTCACGCAGGCTGAGGGTGGAGACGCTGCGGTTTGGCCCGATCAGCGTGAGGGCGGCACTGATGATGTCGTCACGGGAAATGCTCACCTTGCGGCCACGGGTGCTGCCACTGTCGGCTATCGGGGATTTATCCGCAGTCAGGTCGGTCGGGGTCATCGCGGGTTCGGGCCTCGGTGGCTGGGTCGCGTCGTCATTGCCGGGCATCATACCACCTTCTAATTAATATACACTTGTATAGACAGTCGTATATTCTCTTGTATAATGCGCCCCGTTACCCGGGATGCCAACAAGAGGCTTCACATGTCCGCCACCCCCCTGCAGCGCCTGATTGCCCCACTGGTGTCCCCGCCCGTCTTTGACTTCTGGGCGGGCATGCTCAATCCGGTATGGGCGTGGGAGCGCACGCTGGCACGCGTGGTCGGGCGCCAGCGCGAGTCCTGTGATGCCGTCACGCTGGTGCTCAGGCCCAATGGCCATTTTGCCGGCTTCATGCCCGGCCAGCATGTGAATGTCTCTGCCGAGGTGAATGGCCGTCGCGTTACCCGCAGCTACAGCTTTACCGGCCTGCCACTTGAAGATGGCTGCATCAGCATTACCGTCAGGCAGATTCAGGGCGGTGTCTTGAGCACGCACCTGTGTACCGACGTAAAGGTTGGCGATGTGCTGGAAATTGGCGCGGCCTTTGGCGAGATGGTGCTGGATGCAGTCAATCCGCTGGTGCGTGACCGCAAGTTCCTTTTTATGGCAGCGGGCAGCGGCATTACACCATTGATCAGCATGACGCGGGCACTGGCAGCGGCCGGCATGCCGGCAGACCTGACGCTGGTTTACTGGGCACGCACCCGCGAAGAACTCTGTTTTGTTGATGAGCTGAATGAACTGGCCGCCCGCACACCGCGCTTCAGGGTGCATTTCATTCTCACCCGTGACCCGGCACTGCCGCCGGGGGCGAGCAGCGGCCGCATCCGTGGCGAACTGTTGCAGGCGCTGGTGCCAGACCTGGGTGAGCGGCATGTATCCGCGTGTGGCCCTGCAGGCTTTGTGCATGCGGCCATTGATCTGGCCGGCACCACGGCACGCTCTTTCCAGGCGGAAGCATTTACCGCGCCTGCATTTGCAACAGATGCGACCGGCACGGTGCAGGTGCATCTTGCCGCCAGCGGTCGCACGCTGGATGTGCCGGCGGGCGAATCGCTGCTGGTGGCGCTTGAGGCACAAGGCATCAATCCCGCACACGGCTGCCGCATCGGCATCTGCAATACCTGCGCCTGTGGCAAGTCTGCGGGCACCACGCAGGACATGAACACGGGCGAATATTCCGCCGAGTCCACTGCCGCGTTGCGCATTTGCATCAGCCGTGCCAGTACCGACATCACGCTTGATCTTTGAGGCTAGTGCCATGACGACTACATCCATCAACCGCCCCCTGTCTGATCGCGAGCTCAAGCAGTTTGGTGCCGAGCTTGATGCACTGCGTGCACGTACTGTCGCCAGGCTTGGCGATGAGGATGCACGCTATATCCGCCGGGTGGTGAAGTCCGTGCGGTACACCGAGGTGATCGGCCGTGCGTTCCTGTTCTTCGGTATTTTTCCGCCGGCATGGATTATCGGTACGCTCTTTCTGAGCCTGTCCAAGATTCTGGAAAACATGGAGCTTGCCCATAACGTGATGCACGGCCAGTACGACTGGATGGGTGATGCCAGCCTGAATGGCAAGGCCTATGAATGGGACATCGTGGGCACCAGTGACAACTGGCGCAAGACGCACAACTTCAAGCATCACACCTACACCAATGTGCGCGGCATGGATGATGATATCGGCTACGGCCTGCTGCGCCTGTTTCCGGAGCAGCGCTGGAAGCCTTTTTATCTGGCGCAGCCTGTGGTTGCGGTGATCTTTGCCATCCTGTTCGAGTGGGGCATTGCCATTCAGGATCTGGAGCTGGGACGGTATTTCAGTGGCAAGAAAACAAAGGCCGAGCTGAAGGAAGAGTTCCGGCCGGTGGCACGCAAGATGCGCCGCCAGATCCTCAAGGATTATGTGCTGTTTCCCCTGCTTGCCGGCCCGTTCTTTCTGCCGGTGCTGCTGGGTAATCTGGTGGCGAATGTCGTCCGCAACCTGTGGACGTATGCCGTTATTTTCTGTGGCCACTTTACGGCCAATGCAGAAGTGTTTCCAAAAAGTGTTCTGGACAATGAAACGCGCGGTCACTGGTATCTTCGTCAGGTGCGTGGTTCATCCAACCTGAAGGGTGGCACACTGTTTCACATCATGACCGGCAATCTCAGTCACCAGATCGAGCATCACCTGTATCCTGATGTGCCTGGCCGCCGTTACGCGGAAATGGCACCGGAGGTGCGTGCCATCTGCGAGCGTTATGGCCAGCGTTACAACACTGGCACCATGCTGTCGCAGTTCTCTCAGGTGGTGTGGCGAATCCTGCGCCATGCGTTTCCCAGCCGTTCGGCCAGCGCGCCGGTGCTGACGGTGCCGGAAATGGGCTGATGTGTTCAGGCAGAAAAAGGCGGATCAGTGATCCGCCTTTTTTGTTTCTGCTGCCGGCACAGACATGTGCACAGCGTGTTCCCGTGTGGCGGTGCTTGTACGGTGCTTGCAAGGTCTTGTATTGAAGGCTGGCAGCTGCTGTAGTCCTGTCACCCGCCCACACGGATGACAGGATTTCATGCGTCTCTTTTTTGCACTCTGGCCAGACCCCGAGACCGGGAAAGCATGGCATGACGGGCTGGCCCCGTATGTGATGCCGCTGGGCGGGCACCGTGTTCCTGCCGGCAACCTGCACCTCACGCTGGCATTTCTGGGCGAGTTGCCGGGCAGTCAGATTAATGCTCTGCTGGCGCTGGGCGATGACCTGCCGCACGATCCCGTGACCCTGCGCTTTGACCGGGTTGAGTCCTGGAAAAAACCGGGGCTGGCCTGCCTGCGCCCGACAGACACGCCGGCGGCACTGGTGCGGTTGGTGGAGCGCCTGCACGCGGGGCTGGCACTGGCCGGTTTTCCGGTCGAGGCACGTCATTTCAAACCGCATGTCACGCTGTCACGGCAGATCGTGATTCCTTCCGAAAGCCTGCCGGTCTGGCCGGTGGTTGAGTGGCAGGTGCCGGCGCTGGCGCTGGTGCGCTCGGAGCTGACGCCGGACGGATCCATCTATCATGTGGTGGGCGAGTGGCCGTTGTAACAATCTCGCGGTGGTCTGCATCAAAGCGGCATGAACAACACGATTGCCCTGCCTTTGATGGAGTCGCCCCTGGTTGCCGGCTATGCTGGTGCCCCATCCTCCTGTGAGCGCCCCATGAGTGAAACCGAACTGATTGCCCGGCTGCAGGCGCGTGATCGCCGGGCGTGTGCAGCCTGGGTGCGCGAGCATCATGGCCGTCTGGTGGCGGTGGCGCGCGCCATTGTTGGCGATGCACAGGCAGAAGAAGTGGTGCAGGAGGCGTGGATTGCAGCCTTTCGTGCGCTGACGCAGTTCGAAGGGCGCTCGATGCTCTCGACGTGGCTGACGCGCATTGTCATCAATGCTGCGCGGGGCCGGCTGCGGGTGCAGAAGCGCTTGCCCACGGTAAGCCTGGACGAGGATGACGGCAGTAATCTGCCGCTGGCCGAACGTTTTGATGGTCGCGGGCACTGGGATCACCCGCTGGCGGCCTGGACGGCAGACTCGCCGGAGGAAATGCTCTCGCGTGAACAGCTGGCCGATTGCCTCAAGTATTACCTTGGTGAGTTGCCGGCAGCCCAGCAGTCGGCCCTGCTGCTGCGCGACCAGACCGGACTGGAGTTTGCGGAGATTGCCGAGGCACTGGGCACCACCGAGGGCAACGTACGGGTGCTGGTGCACCGGGCACGTCTCAAGCTGCTGGCGGTCATGAACCGCTATGAGGAGGAGGGCGAATGCTGAAATGTATCGATGTCCTGGCGCTGGGGTCGGTCTATGTGGATGGTGCCCTGACTCCCGCAGAGAGGCGCTCGTTACGGCTGCACATGTTTGTCTGCCGGCATTGCCGCAGGTATTTGCGCTCCCTGCAGCTCACGCGTGCCACCATTGCAATCCTGCCGGTTCCTGTCGCAGAGCAAACGGTGGAGCAGGTTTTGTCGGCCATTCCGCCCACTGAATGACGGGGGTATCGTCACGGCGCGGACTTGCCTGTAGTCTGGGCAGTTGCTGACTATCTACTGGAGCCACAAGGCGCATGGATCGTGTCTTAGGGTGGTTGCGCTGGCCACTGCGTATCTTGCTTCTGGCGGTTGCCTATGTGGTGACTGCCCATCTTTCCTATCTCATGGCCAATCCTGGCACGTATGCCTCGGCGGTGTTCCCGCCCGCCGGCATTGCGCTGGCGGCCGTCCTTGTCTGGGGCTGGCGTATCAGTCCCGGCGTCTTTCTGGGGGCGGTCGGGCTTAACCTGACGCTGGGCACGGCGGCCTTCTCGGTTGATTTGTCCCAGTTGCCTGTTGCGATGGCCATTGCCGGCGGGGCTACCCTGCAGGCCCTGGCAGGGGGTTTGTTGTGCCGGCACCTTGCCGCCATTCCGGTGGCGGGCCGCAATGACTGGCACGAGATCCGCATTGTGCTGCTGGGCGGTCCGGTGGCCTGCGTGATTTCGGCCGGTATCGGCAATGTCATGCTGGTGCTGGGCGGGCGGGAGCCTGTCGACGGGGCGATGGTCAACTTCTGGACCTGGTGGATTGGCGACACGATTGGCGTGGTGATTTTCACGCCATTGACCCTGCTGGCATTGCGGCCCTCGCACTACGGGCGCGAACACCGTGGCATGCTCATTGGCGTGATGCTGGCCGCACTGGTGGCGGTGCTTGCCCTGTTTCATCTGGTCTCGCGGCACGAAGCGGTGCTGCTGGAAAAGGGATTCCAGCAGCAGGCGCGCGAGCAGGTGGAGCGTCTGGATGTTCGCCTGTCAGTTTATACGGAAAACCTGCATTCATTGCGCCGACTGTGGGAGTCCTCACAATCGGTGGAGGAAGCGGAGTTTGCGCTGTTTACCGCAGGGGCGCTGGAGGATCATCCGGATATCCGCGCACTGGCATGGGTGCCGGCAACGTCGCCATACATGCAGGTTGCCTATGTCTCGCCGGTAAACAGCCGCCTTGTGCAGGGCATGCCGCTTGGTGTGGATGCACGGATGTTGGCAGCAAGAGATGAGGCGATGGCCTCCGGCAAGGCGGTGATCGTTGCGCAGGGTCGGGCGCCGTCTGCATTTGCGGATGTGCTGCTGATGATGGTGCCCGTCTATGCGCGCCCTTCGGCAATCGTGCCGGCACCAGATCGGGCGAGCGAGTTTAGGGGTGTTGTGCTTGGGGTATTCGAGCCGCGGCAGCTGGCCAGGGAGGGTGGCGCATTCGATTCCGGGGCAGTGATGCTGCCGATGCAGATCAGTGAGCAGGGGCTGCTGCTGCCGTATTTACAGGGAGCGGCCGGAACGGATACCTGGCCGATGACATGGGAAACCGACTTCAGCCGTGGCGGCCGGGACTGGCATGTTACCGTGACCAGTCCGGCCGGCTACCGCGCCACGCACCGCTCACTGCAGACAGTGATGTTGCTGGGGGGCGGCTTGTTGCTGGTCGGTATGCTGCAGGCATTGCTGCTGTCCATGCGGCGCACCATGTTGCTGCAACTGAAGACAGCGGAGGCCGAGCAGGCCCGCGAGCTGGCCGAACAGACGGCGCAAACCAAGAGCAGTTTCCTTGCCACCATGAGTCATGAAATCCGCACGCCAATGAATGGCGTCATCGGCATGACACAGTTGTTATCAGATACCCGGCTGACATCGGAGCAGCAGCATAATGTCAGCACGATCAGGCAGTCCTGCGAGGCACTCCTGCGCATCATCAACGACATTCTGGATCACTCCAAGATCGAGGCGGGAAAACTGGAGGTTGAACAGGTTCCCTTTTCCCTGCCCAGTCTTCTTGATGAATGTGCATCGCTGTTCACCCTGGTGTCAGGCCAGAGTGGTGTGCAGTTGAGTGTGGAATCAGGTGCAGATTTGCCAACGGATGTGATTGGCGACCCCGTGCGTATCCGGCAGATCCTGATCAATCTGCTGGCCAATGCATTCAAGTTTACGCGTGAAGGAAAGGTAGTATTGCGGGTGCGTACGCATGGTGGAAGTGCCGGCACTGCCATGGTGCATTTCGAGGTGGAAGATACCGGCATCGGCATGGATGAACAGCAGCGTGCCCGTTTGTTCGAGGCCTTCTCCCAGGGCGACTCATCCATTACCCGCAAATACGGGGGTACCGGTCTGGGGCTGTCAATCTGTCGGCAGCTGGTCGGCTTGATGCACGGCGAGATTGGCGTCAGCAGCGAGCCGGGGCATGGTTCGGTCTTCTGGTTCCGTCTGCCGTTGAGGCGGGCCGTGCTGGACG
>JBASJP010000142.1:0-2507 GCA_049655345.1 Moraxellaceae bacterium | reverse complement strand
GCTCCCACGAAGACATCCGGTAATTTCCGTATCAGATGGCCTTCAGCACCGACACCATTTCGATGGCGGTCATGGCAGCATCCGAGCCCTTGTTGCCGGCCTTGGTGCCGGAGCGCTCGATGGCCTGTTCGATGGAGTCAGTGGTCAGTACACCGAAAACCACCGGCATGCCGTACTGCAGGCCAACCACGCCGAGGCCCTTGGCGGCTTCGTTGCAGACGAAATCGAAATGCGGCGTGCCGCCACGGATCACGGCACCAAGACCGATGATGGCATCAAAGCTTTTCTTCTCGGCCAGCTTCTGGGCTGCCAGTGGCAATTCCCATGCACCGGGCACGCGCACCACGGTAATGTTTTCTTCTTTCACGCCATGACGCTTCAGTGTGTCGACGGCGCCGTCGAGCAGCGACTCCACAACAAAACTGTTGAAGCGGGCGACAACGATGGCGTACTTGCCATCAGCCTGGGTGAAGTTGCCTTCAATGACGTTGATCTTGCTCATGATGATTTCCTTCGGGTAAGTCGTCAGCAATTATTCGGTGGTTACGTATTCCACGATTTCCAGACCAAAGCCGGAAAGCGCGTTGAATTTCATGGGCGAGCTGAGCAGGCGCATCTTGCGCACGCCAAGATCACGCAGGATCTGTGAGCCGGTGCCGATGTTCAGGTACTGCCCGGAACCTTCGGCGCGCGCACGTGTGCCAAAAAACTCGCCGATATGTTCGGCAATGTTTGCCGAGCTGTAGTCCTGACCAATCAGCACCATGATGCCGTAGTCGCTGCTGGCGATTTCCTGCAGGCATTTCTGCAGGTTCCAGCCGAGGCGGCCCTTGTACTTGGCATGCAGCAGGTCGCGCAGCGGATTCACCACGTGCACACGCACGGTAGGCACGGCGCCCTTGCTGTTGTCGCCCTTTACCAGTGCGACATGCGTATCGACGCCATCAGGTTCGCGATAGACGTGCATGGTGAAGTCGCCGTACTCGGTCGGCAGCGTCTGCGTCTCGATGCGTGTCACGGTCTGTTCGTTCACCATGCGGTAGTGAATGAGGTCGGCAATGGTGCCGATCTTGAGGCCGTGTTCCTGCGCGAATTTTTCCAGATCGGGACGGCGCGACATGGTGCCGTCCTCGTTCATGATCTCGCAGATCACACCGGCTGGCTCCAGTCCGGCCAGACGGGCCAGATCGCAGGAGGCTTCGGTGTGGCCGGCACGCTTGAGCACGCCGCCCGGTTCGGCCATCAGCGGAAAGATGTGGCCGGGCTGCACGATGTCGGCAGCCTTTGCATCGCGGGCGGCAGCGGCCTGCACGGTGCGGGCGCGGTCAGCGGCAGAGATGCCGGTGGAGACGCCCTCGGCAGCCTCGATGGACACCGTGAACTTGGTGCCGTAACCGGAGCCGTTGCGCTGCACCATGAGGGGCAGCTTGAGCAGCTCGCAGCGTTCGCGCGTCATCGGCATGCAGATCAGGCCGCGACCGAATTTCGCCATGAAGTTGATGTCTTCAGGACGGCAGTGTGTTGCAGCCATCACCAGATCACCTTCGTTCTCGCGGTCTTCGTCATCCATCAGGACAACCATGCGACCAAGGCGGATATCGGCAATCAGTTCTTCAATCGTGTTCAGCGCCATCTTCAGTTTCTCCACGCTCTCCGTCAGGAGAGGGTCGGGGTGTGATGCCTGAAATGAATCAGGTGTCGTGCTTACTTCAGAAATCCGTTTTCAGCCAGAAAGGCCATGGTGACGCCGCTCTGGTGTCCGGCATCGGCGGCTTTCTCGCCGAGCAGCAAACGCTCCAGATAACGGGCAATCACATCCACTTCCAGATTCACTTTCGTGCCTGGTTGCCAACCGGCAATGTTTGTTTCCTGCACGGTGTGCGGCACGATGGTGAGATCGAACTCCGCCCCGCGCAGACCGTTGACGGTGAGGCTGATGCCGTCCGTGGTGATCGAGCCTTTTTCGGCGATGTATTTTGCCAGTTCATCCGGTGCCTTGATGCGGAACAGTACGGCACGGGCCGACACATCGCGGCTGACCACTTCGCCAATGCCGTCAACGTGCCCGCTGACAATGTGGCCACCCAGACGCGACTGTGGCATCAGGGCTTTTTCCAGATTCACACGGTCACCCGCTTTCAGTGATTTCAGTGTGGATCGTGTCAGGGTTTCCGTCGAGACGTCTGCGGCAAAGCCGTCGCCGGGCAGTACCACGGCCGTCAGGCAGACACCGTTGGTGGCAATCGAGTCGCCCAGCTTTACGTCGCCCAGATCCAGCTTGCCGGTGGCAATGGAAAGGCGCACGTCGCCGCCGCGTGGTTCGATGGCACGTACGGTGCCGACTGCTTCGATAATGCCGGTAAACATGGATGTTCTCTCTGGTTCCGGTTACAGCGTTTTTGTTCGTGCCAGCAGGCGGATGTCACTGCCCACCATGCGCACATCGGTGATGACCAATTTGCGCTGCTCGCGCATGAACTGCATTGGCCAGTCGAGCAGCGGACGGG
>JBASJP010000141.1:0-1579 GCA_049655345.1 Moraxellaceae bacterium | reverse complement strand
ACTGTCACACCAGCCCATCGCACAAATTGCACCGGGCCATGGTGATGTCATCGACAATGCCCAGGCACTCATCCAGTACACCATTCACCATCGTCTGGCGCGTGAAGCCAAGGTGTTATCGAAGATGTCGCCAGCCCCCCTGTCGATTGATCATCTGGTGCCGCTGGTATACGACGATGTAAACCCTGCCCTGCACCCTGTAGCGCGCTACTCGCTGCTGGCGCATCTGATCAGGCTGCGTGATGCCGGACGTGTACTGGAAAGCGATACGGGCTGGCAGCTGGCCGACTGAATGTTGTACCACGCCCGTATTGGTACGGATTTTCACCGCGACATCACAAACTTCCTGTCAGGGTCGCACTTTCAAAGCGGGAGTAAACTTCACCGTACCTTCCAGTCGGCAATCCGGCGGAAGCGGTGTCCTGGGAAAATGCAGGGTTGCTGCAGACGCATCAATCGTTGCCTGGATGCTCTTGGGCCCACAAACCCCACCAAAAAGCAGCGACTTGATAACAACCGTCACGCCATTCAGTTGCAGTCGATCTACAGATATCACACTGCCCGGCCAAGGCAATTTGTCAGCACGTATGCGATGACAGGCCGGATTGCCCCCTGAAAATCGCAAAGAATCAACCCGAATCCGGCCATCCGAGACCGCCTCTCCAATAATTTGCACATCACAACTTACCGCCATTATCCCTGAACCAAGAGCCAATCGGCCAGAAGCTTCAAAATACCCAAAAGGCTGCAGGTTCAGCGCAAAAGCGTTCGTTGCCCCCAGCAACAACGCCACCATCAACAACGCCCCCCTGAAAAATTTCTGCAAGCATGTTCCCGAGTTCATTGTGTTACTCCTGCTTTGTCAGGAGCACTGATCGTGACACACGCCAACATCAACCAGCCATTTTTTGTTAAACAAGATATTGCCGACCCTATGCCAACATCCCGCTATCAAACAGCAATCGCCAGTTCATCGTCTGGATGTAGGATTAAGATTATTTTTCAATATTCGTTTGTTAAGACGATCATTGGAATTAAAGTGGGCAGATACATCCCAGACATTCCTGTCACGGCAAGTCCTTTTGCCTGCACAATGAATCACTGCGGTATGACCATACAATTCAACTCCGACACTTTCTCCCACGGCACCGGGAAGCCGTTCCCGCCCCGAGGCCTCATGCGGCTGGCGCACCTGATCAGGCTACGTGATGCCGGACGCGTGCTGGAAATCGATACGGGCTGGCAGCTGACTGAATAGATTCCCGCCTGCATGACTCCGGAGAAGGTTTGACATCCATCGAACAGTTCGATTATTGTCAAACTATCAAATGATCCGGAAGCCTCAGTCATGAGCACCACAGCCACGAAAAAATCCCCCGACACCATTCTGGTTGGCGGCAAGCAGCGCTACTACGAGCCGGCCCCGCAGGGCATTGATCTGGAGTCGTTCCGTCAGGTGGTCACCAGCCGGCGCTCGGTACGCAAGTTCACCGCTACGCCCGTTCCGCGCGCCGTCGTGGACGACTGTCTGGACATGGCCATGCTGGCGCCCTGCTCCTCCGGCCTGCAACCCTGGGAA
>JBASJP010000140.1:0-1968 GCA_049655345.1 Moraxellaceae bacterium | reverse complement strand
GCCGCATGGATGCCTGCTCCGCATGCGCAGTCGCCTGTCGTGCCGCGAGTATTTTTGCCGACAGCAGGCTCATGGCACGCGCCTTGTTCTTGTGCTGCGAGCGCTCGTCCTGACACTCGACCACAATACCGGTCGGCAGATGCACAATGCGAATGGCCGAGTCGGTGGTATTCACATGCTGGCCGCCGGCACCGCTGGAGCGGAAGGTATCCACCCGGATGTCTTCCTTGCGGATTTCCACGCCCTCGACTTCCGGTGCTTCCGGCAGGATGGCGACGGTACAGGCTGAAGTGTGGATGCGGCCCTGTGATTCGGTGGCGGGTACACGTTGCACACGATGCACGCCGGATTCAAATTTCAGTCGCGCGTAAACGTTGTCGCCCTCGACGCGCGCAATCACTTCCTCGTAACCACCGTGCTCGCCAGGACTGGCCGACACGATCTCGATGCGCCAGCGCTGTTTTTCTGCAAACCGCGTGTACATGCGAAACAGGTCACCGGCAAAAATGGCCGCCTCATCACCACCCGTACCGGCGCGAACTTCGAGATAGATATTGCAACTGTCATTGGGGTCGCGCGGCAGCATCAGCTGCTCCAGCTTGGCCTGCAGGCTTTCCTGCCGGGCGGCGCCGGATTTCAGTTCTTCTTCCGCCATTTCACGAAAGTCAGGGTCCTTGAGCAGGACCCGTGCTTCCGCCTGATCCGCTTCCGCCTGCCGGAATGCCGACCAGGCCTCCACCACGGGCGTGAGTTCGGCATGCTCTCTGGAGAGATTACGGAAGCGCTCGCCATTGGCGGCAACGCTACCGTCCGCCAGCAGGGCACTCACTTCTTCTGCCCGCTCTACCAGCAGCTCAAGCTTGTGACGCAAAGACGCCTTCATGCAGGATCGTCCTTGCCATCATGCCGGGCGGGTCTGACGCCCAGCAAATCTGACGCCCAGTCCAGCTTGTCCTGTTCGCCGGCGGCTGCGGCCTTTTTCATGGCAATCGTTGGCGCATGCAGCATCTTGTTCATCAACTGCCGGCTAAGGCGCTCCAGCACCGCTGCAGGATCATCGCCCTTTTTCAGCGCACTCATGGCCTTGGCCAGCTCCTGCTCACGCACTGCATCTGCCTGCTGCCGATAGGCCGTCATTATCGACAGGGCTCCCTGCTCACGCTTGTGATGCATGAATTGCTGTGCACACGTCGTGACAATTATTTCTGCTTCGCGCGCGGCTTCCTGGCGCGAGCGCATGTTGTTATCAATCACCGAATGCAGGTCATCTACCGTATACAAATAGACATCCTGCAAGTCGGCAACCTCCGGCTCGATATCGCGTGGCACGGCAATATCCACCATGAAAATCGGTTTGTGCCGGCGCTTTTTCAGCGCACGCTCCACCATGCCCTTGCCCAGGATTGGCAACGGCGCCGCTGTCGAGGAAATCACGATGTCCGCATGCACCAGTGCATCCGGAATATCTTCGAGCGTAATGGCGCGGGCGCCAAACTGCTGGGCCAGTGCCTGACCGCGTGCCAGGGTGCGGTTGGCGACAGTGATTTTTGAAACGCCCTGCTCGAACAGATGCTTGCCGGCCAGCTCGATCATTTCACCAGCACCGATCAGCAGCGCCTCGGAATCGCGCAGTTCGGAAAAAATCTGCCGGGCCAGCATGACGGCGGCATAACCAACCGACACCGGATTGGCACCAATGGCCGTATCCGTCCTGACCTGCTTGGCGGTGGCAAACGTGCTTTGAAAAAGGCGTTCCAGCTCGGGACCAAGGGTGCCGGCAGCGGCGGCCTGCGCGTAGGCGGTCTTCACCTGCCCGAGAATCTGCGGTTCGCCCAGCACCATGGAATCCAGGCCAGCGGCCACACGCATCATGTGCCGCACCGCCGCCTCACCTTCGTGCTTGTAGAGACTGACTGAAATATCGTTCAGGGGCAGTTGCTGGTACTGGCTAAGCCAGGACAGGAGGGC
>JBASJP010000139.1:0-3576 GCA_049655345.1 Moraxellaceae bacterium | reverse complement strand
CCAGCCTGCTGGAGGGCGTCAATAATCGCATCAAGGTCATCAAACGCATGGCCTACGGTTACCGGGATAACAGCTACTTCTTTTTGAAGATCAAAGCCGCTTTTCCCGGTATTCCGCGATGAACCTTAAAATAGCCTTCGCCCACGTTTCCCGTCTGAACTAAACGGACCCCGCCCTCAGACTGATCCTTTGACTCAATCCAGTCGCCATCGGCAAAAACCTTGCATAGGTTAGCCAAGTTCTCCATTGCCCAACTTGCCGTCATATCAGAGTCCTGATGCTGGCCAGCACTTCCGCACTCTCGGCATCCAGCGCTGCAATCTCGTCCATGATGTCTTCCGGGCTGCGATGCACCACGGCTTCACCACTATCCGGATTCTTCACCGACAGATCAAACGTGGCCTGATCAATGCCCGCTGCCTCAATGCTCCAGCTCTTGGGCGAATCCGCAAAGGTCTTCTGCAATTCCACAAACTCGACCAGATCGGCATCATTCAGCGGATTGGTCTTACCCATGTTGCGGCCGGGATCGAGCTGATAAAACCAGACTTTGCGCGTGGGTGCGCCCTTCTCGAAAAACAGCACCACGGTTTTCACGCCGGCACCCTGAAAGGTGCCGCCGGGGCAATCCAGAATGGTGTGCAGGTTGCAGCTTTCCAGCAGCAGCTTGCGCAGGCTCACCGAGGCATTGTCGGTGTTGCTGAGAAAGGTGTTCTTGATGACGATGGCGGCACGGCCACCGGCTTTCAGGCTCTTGATAAAGTGCTGCACAAACAGGAAGGCGGTTTCGCCGGTCTTGACGGGGAAGTTCTGCTGCACTTCCTTGCGCTCTTTGCCGCCAAAGGGCGGATTGGCCAGGATAACGTCGTAACGGTCCTTTTCCTGAATGTCGTCCAGGTTCTCGGCCAGGGTGTTGGTGTGAATGATGTTGGGCGCTTCGATGCCATGCAGGATCATGTTCATGATGGCAATCACATAGGCCAGGGATTTCTTCTCCTTGCCGTAGAAGGTGCGCTCTTGCAGGGTCTTGAGGTCGGCCGCCTTGGTGGCCTGCGGGCTCAGGTAATCGTAAGCCTCGCACAAAAAGCCGGCGGAGCCACAGGCGCCGTCGTAAATGCGCTCACCAATTTTCGGGTTGGTCACCTTGATCATGGCGCGAATGAGCGGGCGCGGCGTGTAGTACTCGCCACCGTTGCGCCCGGCATTGCCCATGTTCTTGATCTTGGCTTCGTACAGATGCGAGAGCTCGTGCTTCTCGCTCTGCGAACGGAAGCGCAGCTCGTCCACCAGATCAATCACGTCGCGCAGGTTGTAGCCGCTCTGCACACGGTTTTTGATTTCGCTGAATATCTCGCCAATCTTGTATTCGATGGTGTTGGGGCCGCTGGCCTTGGCCTTGAACCCCTGCAGATACGGGAAAAGCCGGTTGTTCACAAAGTCGCGCAGGTCATCGCCGGTAATGGCGGCATTGTGGTCCGGCTCGCCGTTCACCAGTTTGGGTGCAGCCCAGTACTGCCAGCGGTACACCGGCTCCAGAATGTAGTCGTAGGAGCGGCCTTCCAGCCCGGCCTCATCGGCCTTGTCCTGCTCCAGCGCGTCCAGGTACTTGAGAAACAGCAGCCAGGAGCTTTGCTCGGTGTAGTCCAGCTCGCTGGTACAGCCGGCATCCTTGTGCAGGATGTCGTCGATATTCTTGAAGGTCTGTTCAAACATTGGGGTCGATTCTTGGGTGCAATAGCGACAATGCCTGCCAAGGGCTGGCTTGGGCACAAAGGGGGTAGTATTTCCGAACGGGGGGTAGCTGTCACCCTGTCCATCCGGTCTTGATGCTGTAGGCTGAACAGGCGTCTCAGGAAACCCGAGGAAGCCTTGTCGATCAGGCACGAAAGCAGGAGCTATCGTCATGCCAATCCAGCCCCATATGGATGTTTACCAGCTACCCCTGCACTCCAAGGTGCGCCGGGCCATTGCGCAGGCTCCCATGGAGTCCGCGCCCATGCCCGCCTGGGGGGACTGGCTGCTGGCGCAGGGAAAGAACGGGGTCAGCCAGAATGAACTGGACTATCTGTGTTTTCCGCCGAGTACGGGGCGGGAGAGCAAGGATGACCTGCTGGAGCACTTCAAGCATCTTGTCAGTGATATTGAGGTACTAATTCAGCGCAAGGAGAAGCCCCGGAAACTGCAGCTTGTGCCCGTCAACAAAAGCGGTACGTTGCCGGTTACGTTCCGGCTCGATAAGACCAGCCGAAAGGTGATGCCTTTCGTCACGCACCATAACCCCGCATTCGATTTCAATGTCGCCAGCCTGACGACCAAAGACCTGCTTGGGCATAACGAACTGTGGGCCGTGCTGGACAGCAATGGCAAATACTGGAAGAGCAAACTACTGCGGATCAAGCGAAAGCCGTTTTTCCTGACGAGGAAAGAGGCGCTGGGCTGGTGCTACAGGGTTGCCGCTTACCTGATCCCCAATACCCATAAAGTGCTGGAGCCCCATGTGAAGTGGGAGTATGTCCGGCTTGAGGGCGGTGAATCCTATACCGAATGGCTCATTACCCAGCCGCATCACACCTTGCGCTGGGAGTTCAGGCCAAATGTACACTTCGTCGCAAAGAACCTGCTCATGCACCTTCGCACCAGCATATATCCATCAGGCGGAAAACGCATCCTGCTGATTGAGGAGCTGCAAAGTGACTACTTCCAGAACAAGAGACGTATGGAGAAGGCGGAAGGCGCCACTCTCGACAATCCGTTTGAGTCTTCATGGGTGGACCTGGGCTTGCGCGTGGCGGTGCTCATCGCCTGCCGTCAGGGACTGGATGGGGTAGCCATCAGCAATGGTGAAATGCAGGATGCCGTGTATAGGAAATCAAGCAATGGAAGGGCAATCTTTTACGATAGCAAGGTAGCCAACACCCTGAAGAAGCTTGCCAAGCCACTAGGCGCTGACTGCGGAATGGCGACCGTGCTGGCAAGAACACAGTACTACTGGGTTAACGACTCCGGATCAGTACCGACTGATGGATGCGAGCGCTACTCCGTAACCTGGATGCGTGTCCCGGGTCATAGCTTGAAGAGCTTTCATGATTACAACGAGGCCGTCGAGTATCGTGAGTCGCTCGAAAAGACCATCACAACCAGTGTGCCGGTGCTCTGGCTGAACGCCGCACAACGGGTAAGCCTCATGCGTCTGGGATTGCCTGTACTGGGGGCGGTAGAGAAGCTGCCCACCAGCGCCTCACCGCATGGCTCATGCCTGAACGTGACCTGATCAAAAATGATGAAGATTGTAGAAGTTAGCTCTGCGGAAAGTGGGCACCCATGAGCCTCTCCCATAATGTTGTGGGACACTGGCGGGACACTTACCCTCAACTACTCAGCGCATTTCGTAACAACCACGAATAATCACATCGGCCCAATACATTGTTTTGATTGCGCTTTAGTGCGCTGACCTATTTTGATTTATTCGAATTACACGACTTTTAATCCGTTGGTCCCGCGTTCAAGTCGCGGACGACCCACCATATACAGAACGGCCTGCAGCGATGCAGGCCGTTTTTTTATGGGCTGAGAAAT
>JBASJP010000138.1:0-2355 GCA_049655345.1 Moraxellaceae bacterium | reverse complement strand
GACTGGAAGTTGCCGCGATAAAGCACGGCAAAATCACGGAACTCGGTGCGGTGCATCATCTTGTGGTTGAGGATGTCGGTGGCGACACGCTCGGCCTCGGCATCCTCGTTGGCGCAGGTGAGGATGCGGATGGGATCGCCCATGCCGAGCTGGCTCCACAGCTTTTTTTCAAACGCATGCGGGTTGTTGGCGATGACGGCGTTGGCGGCTTTCAGGATACGGCCGGTGGAGCGGTAGTTCTGCTCCAGTTTCACCACGGTAATGCTGGGGAAATCCTTGGTCAGCTCGACCAGGTTTTCTGGGCGGGCACCGCGCCAGGCATAAATGGACTGGTCATCGTCGCCCACGGCGGTGAGTGCACCGCGTGAGCCGACCAGCAGTTTCACCAGCAGGTACTGCGCCGAGTTGGTGTCCTGGTATTCATCCACCAGCAGATAGTGCACACGGTTCTGCCAGCGCTCACGCAACTCCTGGTTGTCGCGAAAACCGATGGTGGGCAGCAGGATGAGATCATCAAAGTCCACTGCGTTGTAGGCGCGCAGGTGGCGGTTGTAGATCTCGTAGATTTTTGCCGCGAGCAGTTCGCCATCGTTCTCGGCGGTGTTGACGGCTTCTTCCGGGCTGGTCAGCTGGTTCTTGAATTGCGAGATCAGGTTGCGGATGAGGTCGATCTTGTCGCTGGCGTTTTCGCGGTGCAGCAGTTCGCCAATGAGCGCCTTGGAGTCGTCGGCATCAAAAATGGAAAAGCCTTTCTTGAGGCCGAAGTGTTCCATCTCGCGGCGCAGGATGTTGAGGCCGAGATTGTGGAAGGTGGACACGGTGAGGCCGCGGGCTTCGGGGCCCTGCACCAGCTTGCCGGCACGTTCCTTCATTTCGCGGGCGGCCTTGTTGGTGAAGGTCACGGCGACAATCTTTGACGCGGAGATGCCGCATTCCTGGATGAGGTAGGCAATCTTCTTCGTGATCACCGAGGTCTTGCCGGAGCCGGCGCCGGCGAGCACGAGCAGGGGGCCGCTGATGTGGCGGACGGCTTCGCGCTGGCGGGGATTGAGATCGTTCACGGCTCGGGGTTTCCAGAATGACGGCAGGGCACGGGGTAACGGAGGCCGCGACAATCGGTCGCAGCGCAAATAGCAGATAAGCGTTCTACACTTGTATTCGCCGTGCACGCCCCCGTGGCTTCTGGCCATTGGCACGGTTCTGCCTACGCCCTCGTCGTCCGACCGCAACGACGGGGGCGTTTGCTTTTCGGGGGAGCGATTCTAGCGATTTCGGACCCGAACAGCAGCACGGATGGACGGATTGCCCAAAAAAATGACCCCGGAGGGAACGGAACCTGCCGGGGCCAAGAGGGTGAAGCATGTCGCCGCGTGTCCGGCGCTTGAATCAGGTTGGCACTGGCTCCGCACTTCCTTTGGTTTTGCGGGGCCTGGCGCCGGCCTTGCTGCCAGTTGCGGCCTTGGCGACTGGCTTGTCCAGTGATTTCAGTTTTACGGCCTTGGGGGCTGGGGTGGCCTTGCTAACGGGACGGGTTTTGGCAGGCGTCTTGGCAGGCGCCTTGTCTCCGACTGGCTGACGCGCACGGGTCGTCCTGGCGGGCGTTGCCGGCACCGGCACTGGCTCCGCGATGGCAGCAGTGGCCTCGGTTTTCTTCTCGGCCGCCTTGTCATCCAGTTTCAGTTCCTGCTTCCACTTTTCCAGCACGGCACGACTGTCGTGCTGCCAGGGGTGGAAGTCGGGGAGGTAATACTGCAAGTACGATGGAATGAGCTTGCGGAAGTGGCCCTTGCGCCCCCACATGCGGTCCAGACCCTTCAGCCACATGCGCACATCCAGTAGCTTTCCATCGGCCTTGAGGAGGCGTGCCTGGAACCAGGCGGTGTGCATGATGAAGAAGAAGGTGGTGATGGCCATGGCGTGGACTCGAAGACGGTAGTCGCCAACCATGTCCTGATAGACATCAAACGCTACGCCCTTGTGTTCGCTTTCTTCCACAGCATGCCACAGCCACAGCTTGATCATGGACGGATCAAAGTTTTCGTAGATATCCGGCTCGGTCAGCATCTGTTCGGCAAGGATGGCGGTGAAGTGCTCCAGCGCACAGGTAATGGCCAGCTGGCGTTCGGGCGACATCTTGCCCTTGATGAAGGCAATGCGCTTGCGGACAAAGTTTTCGATAAAATCAAGATCAATGCCGTGCTTGCGGGCATATTCGTTGTAGAGGCTGTGCTCTTTTGCGTGCATGGCTTCCTGGCCAATGAATGCGCTTACCTGCTGCTTGAGCACCGGATCGGTAATGCGGTCCTGAAAGTGACGCACGCTGTGCACGAAGAAACGCTCGCCCTCGGGAAACGT
>JBASJP010000137.1:0-2178 GCA_049655345.1 Moraxellaceae bacterium | reverse complement strand
GTCATTAAGTGCTCAGGTTAAAACGCGTGTATCAACGGAGAAATACCTGGTGTCGTCCCCTTTGCTGAATATTCCCAATATCCTCACGCTGCTGCGGGTGGCCCTGATACCGGTGTTGATCGTGCTGGCGTATCTGCCCTATGACTGGCGCTTTATTGTGTCTGCCGTGGTCTTTCTGGTGGCGGCGATTACTGACTGGCTGGACGGCTACCTTGCGCGCAGGCTGAACCAGTCTTCTGCTTTTGGCCGGTTTCTGGACCCGGTGGCGGACAAGCTCATGGTGGCGGCGGCACTGGTCATTCTGGTGCAGTGGCACCATGAACGGGTGCTGGTGGTGATTTCTGCCATTGTGATCGTCTCTCGTGAAATCACCATTTCGGCGTTGCGCGAGTGGATGGCTGAGCTGGGCAAACGTGCCAGTGTGGCTGTTTCCTTCATGGGCAAGCTCAAGACCACCATGCAGATGACCGCTATTACTGTGTTGCTGCTGAATCATGAGGGTCTGAACCTGTATGTCGGTTTTCCTCTCCTGATCGTGGCCGCCGCCCTGACATTGTGGTCAATGATGATCTATCTGAAGGCCGCATGGCCGGATTTGCGTGATTCCTGAGCAGTTGAACTGCCGGGAGTGTTTTCTCTGTTGACAGGGAAAGGGCCATCAGTACAATGCGCGCTCTCACCGATACGACGGTGCGCGGGAATAGCTCAGTTGGTAGAGCACGACCTTGCCAAGGTCGGGGTCGCGAGTTCGAGTCTCGTTTCCCGCTCCAGTTTCACGAAAAAGCCGGCTTATGCCGGCTTTTTTGTTTGGTCTTTGTCAGGGCAGCAGCTTATGGCCGCATCTGCCCGGGATTTGACCTGTTCAAGGTCATGCGTGGCCATTACCATATTCGCCTTTCGATCCTGCGGAGAGCAGCATGATTACCGGCAGTATTGTCGCCCTGGTTACTCCCATGCACCGTGATGGCACGGTGGACTGGGAGGCGTTGCGCCAGCTGGTGGAGTGGCATGTCAGTGAGGGCACCCACGCGATTGTGGCCGTAGGCACAACTGGCGAGTCGGCTACCCTTGATGTGGACGAACACCTGGCGGTGATCAAGTTTGTAATTGCTGCTGCAGCCGGCCGTATCCCTGTAATTGCCGGTACGGGTGCAAACTCGACACGTGAGGCGATTGCCCTTACGAAAGCCGCCGCATCGGTTGGTGCAGACGCCGTATTGCTGGTAACGCCGTACTACAACAAGCCGACTCAGGAAGGCCTGTACCAGCATCACAAGGCAATTGCCGAGGCCGTCGCCATTCCCCAGATTCTCTATAATGTTCCGGGCCGCACAGGCGTGGACATGCAGAATGCCACTGTTGCTCGGCTGGCAGGGCTGCCCAATATCGTGGGCATCAAGGATGCCACCGGCAATCTTGAGCGCGGTCGCGAGCTGATCGGGATGGTGGGTGACCGCATGGCGGTTTATTCCGGTGATGACGCCACGGCGTATGAGCTGATCCTGATGGGGGCAAAGGGCAATATTTCCGTGACTGCCAACGTGGCGCCCGGCGCCATGTCGCGTGTGTGTACTGCTGCAATGGCGGGCAAGGCTGATGAGGCGAAGGCTCTCAATACGCCACTGGAAGCGCTGCATCGTGACCTGTTCATCGAGTCCAATCCGATTCCTGTGAAGTGGGCGTTGCATGCCATGGGGCGCATGGAGGACGGTATCCGGTTACCACTTACCATTTTGTCAGAGCCCTGTCGTCCGGTAGTGGAAGCGGCATTGCGTCAGGCAGGGGCAATATCCTGATGTCGATTATTCGCGGCGTTTGCGCGGCGGCGTTTGCAGTAGTGCTGACAGCATGTGCCAGCAAGGGTGAGGATTACTTTGGTGCCCAGGACCTGCCGCCTCTGGTTTTTCCGGCAGGACAGGAAACGCGACAGATAAAACCGCTGTTCCCGATTCCACCTGCCACTGCTGCCACTCCGGCAGAGTGGCCAAAAAAGTTTGAGGTTCCTCGTCCGCGACCACTGGCAGAGGGTGCTGACATGCCTGCTGCCAGTGCTCCGGCACAGTCAGCGGGGAGTGAGCGCCCTGAGCTGAGCCTGGATGGTAACGGCTACTCTGTCCTGACCATTCGTGGTGACTTCAATGCCATCTGGGATAACCTGGAGCAGGCGTTGAAGGCTGC
>JBASJP010000136.1:0-5077 GCA_049655345.1 Moraxellaceae bacterium | reverse complement strand
GGATTGAGCAGAAGGTGAAAAAGCGCTTCCAGACCGTGCCGGGCGTAGGCAAGGTGGAAGTTATTGGCGGTGTGAAACGCGAGATTCGTGTCTTCATCCGTCCGGAACGTCTGCGTGGGTATGGTATCGGTGTTGATCAGGTGGTGCAGATGCTGCGCACCGAGAATCAGGAGCTGCCGGCCGGTTCGCTCACGCTGAACAATGTCGAGCAGATTGTCCAGATCAAGGGGCGTATCGCCAACCCGAAGGATTTCCGTCGCCTGATTGTGGCGCAGCATGCCAGTGGCCCGGTGTATCTGGAGCAGGTTGCCGATGTGGTTGATGGCGAGCAGGAACTGGAATCTGCCGCCATGATTAACGGCGAGCGCGCGGTATCGGTTGATGTCATCAAGTCTTCGGGTGCCAATACCATCAAGGTGGTGGACAAGTCGCACGAGGTGATGGATGAGCTGAGAAAGGAATTGCCTGCTGGCGTAAAAATGATCGAGGTGGCCGACAGCTCCCGGTCGATTCGCGCATCGCTTGAGGATGTACAGAAGACACTGATTGAAGGTGCCTTGCTGGCGATCCTCATTGTTTTTCTCTTTCTGGGGTCATGGCGCTCCACCGTTATCACGGGCCTGACGCTGC
This sequence comes from Moraxellaceae bacterium, assembly GCA_049655345.1. Lineage (GTDB taxonomy): Bacteria > Pseudomonadota > Gammaproteobacteria > Pseudomonadales > Moraxellaceae > UBA2031. Next base: position 4,447 of record JBASJP010000136.1, on the reverse strand, counting down.
CAATTTCCTTGCTGGGCACATTGTTTGCAGTTTATTTCTTTGGTTTTACGCTCAACCTGATGACCTTGATGGCATTGTCGCTGTGTATTGGTCTGTTGATTGACGACGCTATTGTGGTGCGTGAAAACATCGTGCGTCATGGTGCCATGGGCAAGGATCATCGTACGGCTGCAATGGATGGCACCAGGGAAATTGGTCTGGCCGTTCTGGCGACCACGCTGGCGATTGTGGCGGTGTTTCTGCCGGTGGCATTCATGGGTGGCATCATCGGCCGCTTCTTCTACCAGTTTGGCGTGACGGTGTCGTCGGCTGTATTGCTGTCGATGTTTGTGAGTTTCACGCTCGACCCCATGCTGTCATCCATCTGGCCTGATCCGGATATTCATGGCCGCAAGAAAACCTCGTGGCTGGGCCGCATGCTTGACCGGTTCTCGGGCTGGCTGGATGGCCTTGGTGATGTTTATGTGCGTTTGGTGGCATGGGCACTCAAGCACCGGGCAACGACGATGGGTATTGCGTTAGCCAGCCTTGTCGGCGCCTTTGTACTGGCCGCCAATATCGGTGGTGAGTTTGTGCCAGAGCCGGATATGTCGGAAATCGGTGTGAAATTCCAGACGCCGGCCGGTTCCTCCCTGGAGTACACGCAGCAGAAAGTGCTGCAGGTGGATGCGATTATCCGCCAGTATCCGGAAGTGATTGCCAGTTATGCCACCATCAATACCGGCATGAACGTGGGCAAGGATCATGCGGGTATCCGGGTAAAGCTCAAGCCGAAGTCGGAGCGTGAGCGCAGCCAGAAAGAGCTGACGCGGGATTTGCGCCAGAGGTTGTCGCGGGTTGGCGGCATTACCCTCACGTCTGTTGCTGCTGCAAAAGAGGCAGTGTCAGGCGGCCTCAAGCCCATCATGCTGTCTGTGCAGGGTGATGATCTGGAGCAGTTGCGCAAGATATCGGACGAAATTGTTGCAGGCATGCGCAAGATCAATGGCCTGGTGGATATTGAAACGTCGCTGCTGGCGCCCAAGCCGACGGTGGCGGTTAACATTGATCGTGAGCAGGCCTCCGACCTGGGGCTGAGTGTTGGTCGTCTTGGTGCCACATTGCGCCCCCTGCTGGCCGGTGATGATGTCACCACCTGGCAGGATGCCAGCGGTGAAAATTATGACGTAAACGTGCAGTTGCCTCGAATGGAACGCCGCACGGTCAGTGATCTTGCTGCATTGCCAGTAGCCAGCGGCGTAATGGATCCGGTGACGGGTGCACAAAACATGGTGACGCTGGGGCAGGTGGTTCGTATTTCGGAAACTACCGGTGCCGCACAGATCAATCGTCGTAACCTGTTCCGTGAAGTGATGATACAGGCCAACGTTGAAGGACGTCCCGCAGGTGATGTGGGGGTAGACATCAAGAAGCTCCAGGACAGCATCAAGCTGCCACCCGGCTATCGCTTTGAGACGGAAGGCCAGAACAAGGACATGGAGGAATCAATCGGCTTTGCAGTTTCTGCGCTGTTGCTGGCCGTGATTTTCATTTACATGTTGCTGGGCTCGCAGTTCAACAGCTTCCTGCATCCGGTGTCGATCATGACATCGTTGCCGCTGTCGCTGATTGGTGTGTTTGCGGCACTGTTCCTGTTTGGCAGTACGCTGAACATCTTCTCGATCATCGGTGTGATCATGCTGATGGGGCTGGTGACAAAGAACGCCATTCTTATCGTCGACTTCATCAATGTGGCCGTGAAGGCCGGGCAGGAACGTTCCGAGGCCATCATGAATGCCGGCCGCACGCGCTTGCGCCCCATCCTGATGACAACCTCGGCCATGGTGATGGGCATGGTGCCGCTGGCACTTGGATTGGGCGAGGGTGCCGAACAACGCGCTCCGATGGCCCATGCGATTATTGGTGGTGTGATCACTTCCACCCTGCTCACCCTGATCGTGGTGCCGGTGGTTTACACGTATCTGGATGACCTGAAAAAACTGACCTTCCGTCTGTTTGGTGGTGGCAAGGCGCATTGAGCAAGTGTGTCCGCCCCAGCACCATTTCTGACGCTCATGAAAAAGCCCCACGTTGCGGGGCTTTTTCATTCGGGGATGCAGTGATCAGTTCATTGCATTATTGCCGGGGCGCTGCGATGCCTGTGCCACTGCGGGTGTGCAGTTGAGAAAGCGGGACTGGCTCAGCCATTTCTTGTCCGGGTAATACGAAAAGACAAACTGGCCGCCTTTGAGCGTATCAATGATCTGGCGCGCCACGCCTTCGCGTACGGCCGGGCAGCCCCAGCTGCGCCCCAGCCGTCCCAGTTTCTGAACGGTTGATTCATTCACATAGGGAGCACCATGCATCACGATGGAACGCTTGACGGCCTGATCGTTGAAGCCAGGCTCAAGGCCGTCCATGCGCATGGAGTAGCCGTTGCCGCCATTGTAGGTGTCCATGGTGCGAAACAGCCCCAGGCTGGATTGCAGGCTGCCTTCAATATTGGAAAAGTCACGGGCAAGGTTGTCGCCGGTGTGCTTGCCGTGCGCAACCAGCTCACGAAACAACAGGCGGGCCTCGCGTGTGTCAAAGACCCAGAGTCGAGGTACAGACGAAGGACGGGAGTAGTCAATGACGGCAAGTCGGGAGGAGGGAGTCATGCCGTTTGCCGTGGCGCAGGCCAGTGCACTGGCGGCCAGCTGCAGCACGGCAGGATTGGCATCCGGGGCAGCTGCAAGCAGTTGATCTGAGAGGTTCGTGTTTCCTGCCAGTGCGGGCGATGCCAGTGGCATGGCGAGCAGGGCGACAACGGATAACAAACGGCGCATACGGTACTCCGCGAGGACAAGTCAGTTACTGCTCCACCAGAAGCCAGGAGCGTTGAATGGCGCAATCCCTCGCAGAAACACTGCGTTATTCGACCATCCTGACATCTCCAGGACGGGCCGACAAGGTAGAATCGTAACCATCTGCAACCCCCTTTATGGGGATGGCCGCCGGCTGAAGCAAGCCGCAGGAGAGGGAGTCGGGGATGAGTGGTTGTATGGGCCGTCTGATGGTGCTGATGCTCTGGCTGACGTCGGTTGCCAGCTTTGCACTGGAGCCGGAGGCAGAGATTACCCCGGTGCCTGACGAGGCGGCACTGGCTGCCATGGCCGAGACCATGGTTATTCGCGACGACAGGGTGTTGCGGGAGGCCGTGGCCAGCTTTCAGGCAGGCCATGAGAGGGGCGCTTTCTGGCTGGACCAGCAACGATTGCCGCAATTGCTGGGAGCGCTGGATGAACTGGTGACGGACGGGCTGAATCCTGCCGATTACGGGGTGAGGCAGCTCCGTGCATGGCAACGTCGGGGCGGGCAGGATGCGGCCATGGAGAATCTGGCCACACGCGCCTACCTGCTGGCCTTGCTGCATCTCTACCGGGGCAAGGTTGATCCAGCGGCGCTGGATGCCCACTGGAACTTCGCCCCCGCCACGCCTGACATACAAGGGCTGCTGGCCAAGGCACGCGAGGCAGCTGATGCCGGGCGGATTGCCTCTGCCTTCACGTATGCTCGCCCGGTACGTCCCGAGTACAACGGTCTGCGAGCGGCACTGGCCCGTCTGCGCGGACAGGTGTATGAGGGAGGTTGGCCGGTGGTGCCGGCCGGCAAGCCGCTCAAGCCCGGCATAACGGATGCACGTGTTGCCATCCTGCGCAGCCGCCTGCAACAGGCGGGTCTTGCCAGCCGGGTACTCACGGGAGAGCCGACATTTTTTGATGATGAGCTTGCCCTGGCCCTCATGCGCTTTCAGCGCGAGGCCTATCTTGAGCCTGATGGGGTGGCTGGCCCTCAAACACTGAGGGTACTGAATGTGCCCCTGCAGCAGCGGATTGACCAGCTCAGGGCCAATCTTGAGCGCATGCGCTGGGTACATGACCCCGGCATGGGGCCGATGGTTGTCGTGGATATTGCCGGCTTCCGGATTGTCTACATGCGGGAAGGCAAGGCGGCTTGGGTGTCCCGGGTGCAGGTTGGCAGGGCATACCGGTCAACACCGGTATTCAGGGCGATAATCACGCATCTCACCCTTAATCCGACCTGGACGGTGCCACCAACCATCATGGCGAAGGATGTCCTGCCGAAGGTGCGCAAGGATCGGGGTTACCTGAAGAAGAATAACCTCAGGGTTTTTACCCGGGATGGTCGTACCATTTCGGCGGGGTCAGTCAACTGGTGGAGGCCGGGTAACATCATCCTGCGTCAGGATGCCGGGGAAGACAATTCGCTGGGCCAGTTGGTCATCCGCTTTCCCAACCCGTATGCCGTGTACCTGCATGACACCCCTCACAAGGAGCTGTTCGAGTCCAGTCAGCGGGCCTTCAGTTCGGGCTGTACCCGTGTCGAGAACATACATGAGCTGGCAGTCCTGCTTCTGAACGATCCGGCCAACTGGAGCCGCGAGGCACTGGATGCAGCTATTGCC
>JBASJP010000135.1:0-5480 GCA_049655345.1 Moraxellaceae bacterium | reverse complement strand
GTGCTGCTGGGTGGCCTGGCCATTTATGGCCTGTCGCTGCCGGGGGCACAGCAGGGTGTGGACTTCATGTTTCAGGCCGACTGGTCTGCCGTGCTGAGGCCGGAGACCTGGCTGGTGGCATTGGGTCAGGCATTGTTCACGGTCGGCATCGGCATGGGCGTGATGGTGACCTATGGCGCGTATCTGCCGGACAGCCATGCCTTGCCGCGCATTGGTTTTACGGTCATTGCCGGCGATACGTTTGTCGGCCTGCTGGCATGCCTGATCATTTTCCCTGCCGTGTTTTCACTCGGGTTGGCGCCGGCACAGGGACCGGGGCTGGCCTTTGTCATACTGCCTGAAGTGTTCGAGCGCATGCCGGGCGGCAGTGTCGCGGCGGTGGCGTTCTTTTTGCTGCTGCTGATTGCGGCGCTGGCCTCGATGGTGTCGTTGCTGGAGGTGCCGATTGCCGTGCTGATGTCGCGCCGGGGCTGGCGACGGTTGCCTGCTGCACTGCTGACCGGGAGTGTTGCGTTTCTGGTCAGTGTGCCGGTGGCATTGGGCGAGGGTATGGCGTGGCTGCAGTTTGATGGCATGCCGACACTGTTTGATATGGCAGACCGTTTTGCGTCTTACGTGTTGCTGCCGTTGAGTGCACTGGCGATAGCGCTGGTGGTGGGGTGGCGGTGGCAGGAAAAAGTCGCCTGCGATGCGGCGGGCGTGCAGGGCACGGGGGCGCGGCATTTGTGGTGGCATGCCATTCGTTGGCTGGTGCCGGTGCTGCTGGTGATTGTGCTGGTGTCGGGACTGGTCACGGCATAAAAAAACCTGCAGGGGCGGCTGCCCGGTGCAGGTTTTTTTATTGATTGCGCTAACGCATCAATACATTTTTGCAGGCTCTTTTGCCTGCCCTTTCATGTGTTCGGCACGTTTCTTCATTTTGTCTGCACGCATTTCCATGTGTTCGGCATGTTTTTCCATCCGGTCAGCCTTCTGCTCCATCATTGTTGCGCGATGGGCTTCCAGCTTCTTTGCCTGCTCTGGCGTCAGCACAGACACCACTTTCTTGTGGGTTTCTTCACGCAGGGCATCGTGCTTCTTCATTGCTTCCTGATGAATGACGTCCACTTTCTGTTTCTGCTCGGGACTGAGGCCAAGATCGGCCTGCATGCCGGGCTTTTCCATCGGGCAGTCCTTCATCATGCCTGGGCCTTTCTCGAGAGGATCAGGCGGACGCTTGGCATCGGCGGCGTGTACGGCAGGCATCAGGAACAGCGATGCCAGGGCAATGGCGGACAGGGTCTTCATGGTAGTTCTCCTTGGTAACAGATTGTTCTGCTGGGTGAGGCAGGTGCAGAAACTATAGTCGCCAAGGATAAACGCGCCAGTTGCCCTTTCGTTGACATTGGGCAACCGGCATGTACGCGGTGAGTCAGGCCTTGTTGCCCAGATAGCGGCGGCGTGCCTTCTCGATCAGTGCATGGTTATTGTGCTGCGAGGGATGAAAGTCGCGGCGGTAGTAGTCCAGATAACCGGGGATGAGCTTGCGGAAACGGCCGGGGAAGCCCCAGAAGTAGTTGATGCCCCTGGCCCACATCTTTATATCGCCAGCATGCCCGGATTCGCGCAGCAGCCGGATCATGTCGAGGGTGGTGAAGGTGACAAACATTACGCTGGTAATGGCCATTTGCGAGCGGCGAATCCACTCGTCATTGACGGTGGCACGATACACATCAAACGCCACATTCTTGTGCTCGGACTCTTCAATGGCATGCCAGGCCCATATGGGGGCCATGCGCGGGTCCATCTGGTCCAGTTCGTCACTGTTGAGCAGGTACTGCTCGGCCAGCAGGGCGGTAAAGTGCTCGACTGCGGCGGTCTGGGCCAGCTGGCGCTCTTTCGAGTAGCGCCGCCGGTACATGTTCATGCCTTTGCCAACCCACTTGTCGATCTTCGAGATGGAGTAGCCCTTGCGTTCCAGGAACGCATTCAGCTCACGGTGTTCCTTGGAGTGATGGCCTTCCTGACCGATAAAGGCACGAATGGCTTGCTGCAGTTCCGGGTCCGTCACCTGATCCTGAAAGTTGCGCACGGAATCAATAAAAAAGCGCTCACCTTCCGGAAAGCCACCGGACAACGCGGCCAGCAGCAGGGTGCGGAAAGGGTCATTGCCGTACCAGAACTCCGGAATGTCATCGGAGAACTCGAAATCCATGCGGCGGACCTTGATGTCGTAGGCGGCTGGGGTAGCGGCGGCAGCCTGTTGTTTCTTTACGGCGACGGCGGTCATGGCGTTCTCCTGGCCTGACGGGATGTTGGGCAATGCCCCCTACAGTATTTGCGCAAGCCCTGTGTCCGTGAGACCCTGCGCGGACAATACGCTTATCATTAGTGGCCATGCCGTGCTGACCGTCAAGGAAAAAAGTGAGTGGGTGCGCCAGTTGCGCTTCCCGGTGACCTATCCGCGAATCTATCTGGAACTTGCGCGGGAGCGGGGGCTTAACCCTGAAGACGTGCTGCGCGAAGCCGGCATGGACGCGGCCGTGTTTGCCGATCCTGCCGGACGGATTACGCCGCAGGAATACATGGTGCTCATCCTCACGGTCATGCGGCTGACCGGGGACGACGGGCTGGGGCTGGAGATCGGCCTGCGCTTGCCGATGACGGCGCATGGCAGTCTGGGCTATGCCCTCATGTGCTGTGGCACGGCAGGCGAAGCTGCCGAGGTATTGCAGCGCTTCTGGCATTTGCGCGGCCGCGGTATCCGCTTTTTTTTCGCGGAGCAGGGTGAGTGGCTGGTGTTTGATTTTCGCACCGAGCTGGATGTGCCGGATGCGTTACGGCGCATCCTGTTTGATGCCATGCTGACCAGCTTTTATCGCGGGCTGCAGTTTTTGCTGGGGGATGCCGGCGATCTGGGCGAGCTCTGGTTTGATTATGCCGAGCCGGATTATTTCCCGCAGTTTCGTGAGCGCCTGCCCACGGTGCGTTACGGCATGCCGGCTACCCAGATTCGCCTGCGTGACAGGTCACTGCTGTTGCGCAAGTTGCCGATGTCAAATCCCGAAGCATTGAGCCTGGCGCTGGCGCAGTGTGAGCGTGAGTATGCGCTGCTGGGTGAAGGGCAGGATGACACGCTGGCGGCTGCACGCACCTTGCTGATGCTGAGTGTGGACGGGTATCCGTCACCGGAGCAGATCGCGGAAAAACTGCACATGTCGCCACGCACGTTCCGGCGCAAACTGCAGCTACAGGACAGCAACTACAAGCTGTTGCTGGAAGATGCACGGCGTCGCGATGCGCTGGTGCTGCTGGAAAATCCGGATCTGGAAATCCAGAAAGTGGCAGAACTTCTGGGCTATACCACGCCGGCCAATTTTACGCGGGCATTCCGGCAGTGGACGGGCAAGACGCCCAGTGCCTATCGCTCACTGCACCAGTCCCTGCACCAGAAATTTCGCGAGTAATACACTGGATACGCCGGAAAGGATCAATTCATTTCATTCGCAGGTGTTTGACAGCGGGGTTTTCCAGGCAGAGACCGGGTTGCCCATGCCGTAGTACCCGCGCTTGCCGCCCTGTTGCGGGCCGCCGCCAAGATTGATGGCGACCACCTGGCCCTTGCTGTTGATGACGGGGGCGCCGCTGGTGGCCCTGATCGCATAGTCGGGGTTGGTAATGTCATACATCAGGTAGCCATCGTTCATCCCGGTCACAATGGCCTCGTGGCTGAATTTTGCCTCCGGTTTTCCGGAGAGTGACGTCAGTATGAAAACCTTTTCGCCTTTGCGTGCATCAAGAATGGCCAGTGGCAAGGCCAGCTTTGCCACTTTTGCCGGTGCGGTAAAAGCCGCGATGTCACCGGCGGAAGCACGGGGGTTGGTGGCGTTGCAGCATGAGGAAACATTTACCGGTGTATGGCTGTCGGCCCTTGCCTCGCCCGCCAGGGCATTGTTGCTGAGTGAGTAGAGCCTGATCTTGCTGACCTCGGATTTTATCTGCGACGCCGTCATCTGGAAGTTCAGGCCACCGGATGGCCCCAGCAGGTGATAGGCCGTTAACAGCATTGGTGCAGGGCATCCGGGCACGGTGGCAACGAACGCTTTGCCGGCAGCAAGCTCCCGGCTGATTGTTTCGAACACGGGATTGAAAACGGCATCGTGAGGATTGCGGGACGAGCGGCTTGTTGCGGATTCCAGTTCGACAGGTGCTTCACCCGTGCTGCCCGATGTCTTGTCGCTGAACGTTACCCGGCCATTGGCATCAACTTTCCGGTAGATGGTGTCGGCAGTGCTGGCTGAAGCAATGAACAGGGTGCAAAAAATGATGATGGCGCGCATTGGGGCCTCCTTCTTTCGGGCAATCCATGCATGAGCAGTTCAGCAACTACTCAGAAAACATGCAGGAACAATAGTGGCACAACACAAGAACAATAACCGGAGAGATGATGCCGTCAAGTTCCGTGAAGAAAGCGGCCGAGTTCACGGGTAAACCGGACCGGCTCGTCTATTAATGGCACATGCCCGGATTTTTTCAGCGAAACAACTCGGCATTGCGGGGCATAGTCGGCAATCGCCATTTGTCCGGCAGGGTGATACAGCGGTGAGCGCATTCCTACCATGACAGTAACGGGTACTGCGCAGTCGCGCAGACTGTCGCGATAGTCATGACTGCCGCTGACATAGGATGCGAGATAGGCGCGAATATCCTGTACATGCGTCATCGGAAAAAGCTGTGACAGTAACCACGGCCAGCGTGATGACAGTTTGAGCAGCGGGCCGATGGCACGCCGCCCCAGCATTCTGGAAAACACATCGGACAGGATGCCGGTGACCTGTTGCCGGATAGCGAATGGCAGATCAGCCAGTTGTTCAACGTGGGCATGATCATCCAGCAAGGTCTTGAGCTGCTGCAGTGCGGTGAAGACTTCGTCCTGGCGTTCGCCAAACAGACCGAAATTCCAGTTGTCACGATTGCCGACACAGGGCGTCTGGTCGATGTGCAGGTAGCGGCGCACATCGGCAAAACCGGTTTCGCGCTGCAGGTGCAGTGCCGTAGAGCCGCCCAGCGAATAACCGGCCAGCAGGAAATCCTTCAGCGCAAAGTGGGCAATGATGTCCTGCACATCCTCCATGTGATTCTGGAAAATGTCTGACTGGTTGATGCGAAGGTGTGACGAGCGACCGGCGCCGCGCAGGTCCGGCAGGTAAAAACGGAAGTGGCGGAGATAGGGCAGCACAAAGGGCAGCCAGTGACTGCTGTGCATGCCCATGCCGTGCAGCATCAGTACCGGCTTGCCGTTGCCGATAACGCGGACATGAAGGGACTGCTGGTCTCGTGTGGTGATGTGGGGCATGCACGTTGCTCGGTCGCAGGACTGTGGCAAATGTGCCGGATAATCAGGCGATCTGCCAGCCCAGCGTGAGCAGGGCCAGCACCAGATAGCGCCCACCCTTGGCCAGGGTAACCAGCAGCAGGAACTTCCAGAACGGCTCGCGCAG
>JBASJP010000134.1:0-1733 GCA_049655345.1 Moraxellaceae bacterium | reverse complement strand
CGCCATCCACTTGCGCACTCAGGCCCGGGCGCAGTGCACCAATGGCCGTGATGCGGCTGCGGTCCTCGTACTGGCGGGGCAGATGAAACACCAGGTCCTGCACGGTACGGATATTCAGGCGCAACAGTTTTTCAGCCAGCGCCGCGCCAACGCCCTTCATGGCGGTCACCGGCAATTGTGCGAGCAGATCCGGTGCTGCCGTCACGGCGCACGTGTTCCCGGCAGCTGCAGCGTCTGCAATGCATCGAGCAGGGCGCGCACGGCCTTCGGACGCGGAAAGCGGCGACGCCACGCCAGTACGATTTCACGTTCGGGGGCAGGAGAAAGCGGTCGTGCCACCACATCACCACCATCGGTCAGCGTCCGCACCGAACTGCCGGGAATCAGTGTCAGCCCGAGGCCCGAGGCCACCATGTGACGCAAGGTCGAGAGCGAGCTGGCGGGTCCCATCGTGTTGCTGCCCGTGCCAAGGTGCGGGCACGCCTCCAGGATCTGGTCACGAAAGCAGTGGCCTTCGCCCAGCAACATGAGTGACGACGCATTCAGGGTTTCGGTGGGAATGACTTTCTTTTTCACCCAGTCGTGATCAGCGGGCATCAGCAGTTCAAACGATTCGCGATACAGCGGCTGCACATGCGTTTCCGGCGGCTCGAACGGACTCGCCACAATGATGGCATCCAGTTGTCCGCTGGCCAGCTTGTCGGCCAGCACATGCGTGTAGTTTTCTTCCATGTACAGCATCAGGCCGCTGCCGCCGGCTTTCACGGCGCGCACCAGTGGCGGAAACAGGTCCGGCGCCACAGTGAAAATCGCACCCAGTTTCAGCGGCTCGGCAAATTCGTCACGGGCAGCGCGGGCGGCACCGTTCAATATGTCCATTTCTTCCAGCACACGCTGTGCCTGCTGGATGACGGCTTCACCGCCAGGCGTGACCAGGACTTCATGGCGGTGGCGTTCAAACAGCGCAACACCCAGTTCATCTTCCACCTTCTTGATGGCAATGCTGAGCGTGGGTTGCGAGACGTGACAGGCTTCGGCCGCACGGCCAAAATGACGCTCGCGTGCCAGGGCAATCAGGTAGCGCAAATCGGTTAGTGTCATGGCCAGCCAACCCCGGAAGAAAACGTGCAGGCAGCATGGCTGCGCACTGTTATGATTGCCTCACGCTATCGGAAAACTCGAATCATGGCAAAAATATTGATAGTCGGTTGTGGCGATGTCGGCGCACGGCTTGCCACGCGCCTGGTGGCTGCCGGCCATGACGTCACCGGCCTGCGCCGCTCGCCCTTCACGTTGCCCGGGGTCACTGCGCTGCACGGCGACGTAACCGATCCGGCCAGCCTGCAATTACCGGAGGGGCTTGATGCGGTATTCATCATCCTCAGTCCGGATGGCCATGATGCCGAGGCCTACCGGCGCATCTATCTGGATGGCACACGTAATGTGCTTGCTGCACTGAACGGCCAGTCCCTGCGCCATGTGTTCTGGGTGTCGTCCAGCAGTGTGTATGGTCAGGAGGACGGCAGTCTGGTCGATGAAACCAGTCCGGCCAACCCCGTGACGGCCACCGCGCAGGTGTTGTTACAGAGTGAAGAGGCCGTGCGTGGGAGTGCATGGCCCGCCACCATCGTTCGCTGCTCCGGCCTGTATGGTCCGGGACGCATGCGCCTGTTGCGCTGGGTGGAAAGCGGTCGCCCGGTACAGGCCGAGCCGCCGCAGTGGACCAATCGCCT
>JBASJP010000133.1:0-2021 GCA_049655345.1 Moraxellaceae bacterium | reverse complement strand
GGTTAAGTTCCTGCCCTACTGCGACCTCGCCAGTGGGGCTTTTCAAGCGCGGCAAATTATCCAGATGGGCTGAGAGCTCACGACCAAGCACGGTGGTGTCCGCGCCAGCCTGTGCGAGCAGCGGACGCACACTGCCACCCTGCTGGTCGAGCAGGGCAGCCAATACATGGCCTGGCTCAATGGCGGAGTTATCCTTGCCCACTGCAAGTGACTGGGCATCAGATACGGCTTCCTGAAGCTTGGCGGTCAGACGATCAAAACGCATGGTGTCCCTCGACAGGCAATAAAACGACTTGCCCTTATGTATAGGGGGCATCTGCTGCAATTCAAGGGAGACGCCAGTAAAACACTGACTGGCATCAAGAGATGCGGGGATTATTACTGTTTATGTCCGGGAATGGCCCGCAAGCCAGCGCAAGGCACGTTCGGCCACATGAACGCCGAAGAGTTCTGCCGTGCGGATATCTCCGGCCGGCGGCGTGATTTCTGCCGGGGCATTATCAGATTGCGTCATCAGACCGAGATGAGAACCCATTCGGTTCAGGTCATCGGGGCTGGTGCCGGTCGGCATCAGGGGAAACGGAACCCAGAGCATGCCGTGCTGGGCTGAAAACAACTGCAACTGGAAAAGCACACTGAGTTTATCGCCGGAGAGACCGCCCGAATTGGTAAAGCCTGCCGCCAGTTTGTCTTTCCACTCCTGGCCAAGCCACTGCCGCGAGGTCTGGTCCATGAATGTCTTGAAGGGCGCAGAGACGCTCCCCATATAGGTTGGAGCCCCCAGGATGATGGCATCGGCATCATTCAGTGCCTGCCAGTCAATCTGGTCAACCGCCATGAGACTGGCGGAAATTCCGTCGACACTCGTCGCCCCCAGACGCACATGCTCCGCAACTCTGGCAGTATGGCCATAGCCCGAGTGATAAACGATGGCAAGACGAGCCATGGTAGTACTCCGTAGGTCAGGGCTGCCGATAATAGCTGTGCGGGGTGTTTATGACACCGCTACAAGCCAGTACACCTGAAGTTATTGAACATGCTGGGAGAAAGGCATCATGGGAAAGCCGACCGAGTCAGAACTGCAACAGGCAATTGCCTCCGCCATCATCATGCGGGAGAGTGGCGAGGACCCTGATCATGTTGCCAAAGCGCTGTTAAGCCTGAATTACCGGATGCAGAAAATGGAAAAGCTGCTATCCACCACCAAGCGCTATCTGCATGCAGGACAAAGCGCCACTGATCACCGTGCCCTGCTGCTAGCCGTGCAGGCGGCCGAAGCCGCAAATGCTGAAGCGTACAAGGATGAAAACCCGGAGTTCGGCAAGGACCGTCTGACCTGACCTGGACTAGCCCAGGTCAGGTCAGGTCAGGTCAGGTCAGGTCAGACGGTACGCCAGATGACACTGGCCATGCGTCCTGTCTGGCCATCACGCCGATAGGAAAAAAAGCGGGCCGGATCACTGACGGTACACAAACCCCCGCCATAAATGGCCGTCACCCCGCTTTTCAGCAACCGCTGCCGGGCAAGCAGGTAAATATCCGCCAGCCAGCGCCCTGCCTGTGGACTGGGCACAAACGCCTTGTCTGCTTCTGCATCTTGCGCCACAAAAGCGCGGCGTACCTCATCACCCACTTCAAACTTTTCGGGGCCGATGGCAGGCCCCAGCCAGGCCATCACCTGCGCGGGCTCCGGAAATTGCTGTAGCGTTTTCTCAAGTATCCCGTCACACAGGCCTCGCCATCCGGCGTGTGCAACCGCCACCCGTTTTCCCTCTCGGTCGCAAAAGAAAACCGGCAGGCAGTCGGCAGTCATCACCACGCAAGGCAGTCCTGCGGCGACTGTTGTCACCGCATCAGCCTCCGGCACCAGGGATGTGCGTGCGTTGGCATCGGGTTCCGCCTGAGTGACCACAACACCATGCACCTGGTTAAGCCACTGGGGCGTATCGCATGGCGCCACGGACTGCAATGCCCGCAGCAGCCGATGCCGGTTTTCCGCCACATCGACAGGGTCATCACCC
>JBASJP010000132.1:0-16053 GCA_049655345.1 Moraxellaceae bacterium | reverse complement strand
CCAATCAGGTGTGGTCGATGGACTTTGTGTTCGACCGCACGGCGGAGGGTCGCGTGATCAAGAGCCTGACTGTCGTTGATGATGCGACCCATGAGGCGGTGGCCATCGTGCCTGAGCGCGCCATTAGTGGGATGGTGCTAACACGAATCCTGGACCGTCTGGCCGTGACCCGTGGACTGCCGCAAGCCATCCGCACGGATAACGGCAAGGAGTTCTGTGGCCGTGCCATGTTGAGCTGGGCACATCAGCGAGGCGTCCGGCTGTATCTGATCCAGCCGGGCAAGCCCAACCAGAACGCCTACATCGAGTCGTTCCACGGACGGTTCCGGGACGAGTGCCTGAACGAGCACTGGTTCACCAGTCTGCCGCACGCGAAGGTAGTGATTGAACAATGGCGGCGGGAGTACAACGAGGAGCGACCCAAGCGCTCATTGAGTGGGCTAACGCCCACTGCCTATGCCAGGCAACTGGCTGGAAAAACGGATACAGTATCCACGGACTCTAAAGCCGCGTGATACTCAAAAGCGGGAGGACGTCGAAAGCACTGATCGTACTAGTTATCCTTGTATCGTCCATTGCAGGCTGCGCTGTTCACACACGTTCCGGCTCGATCGTGCTTGATCCTTCAGGACGTAATGATTCAGGGAGCGGAAAGTTCTGCCCACCAGGTCAAGCAAAGAAAGGCAACTGCTAAGAGCTCATGCTGTACGCCTCCCTATTCGGGGGGGTATTGCACTGAGTCTATGAATCCACCATATCGTACAGGGCCAACTGGCTTCGGCCACCGCCCCGCCTCCGTGATTCCCGAGCCTCAAATAGCGTAGCTCCTGCGGTACCGTCACCTCATATTCCAAGGCTGCTGAGCGCTGTAGCAGGGCTCACCCTAACCCTTCGTTCAACGCCCGTCGCGTTTCATTTCAGTGGTAATAGCTAGCCGCACCAGCGCGCGGCGTTAACTCCACGACTCCACGTTAGCGCTTCCGTTGGGTTTCGTTGAATTTGCATAGCCCTGCCCTACGAATTCCACCCGCAGCGGCTTCGGTAATCCTGCAAGGTTTCAAGTCCCTGTACACTGTTCTTTCACTGTCGTTAACGGTGAATAGTCGAAGGCTGCAATCATTTGCCTCCTGCGAAATATGAGGCGATGATTGGATAGCAACCTGGCGTCAATTAAATGAGGGCAAGATCCCCTGGTGTCAGGTCCCGCCTGTCGCCGAGCCCCTTAGCTCCAACATTGACCCCCTGAACATGGCATCTGGCCTGACCATAAGGAAATCTGCTTGAACGTTGACGTCATCATATTGTTCTTTGGGCTAGGCGCGTTTGCTGGATTGGTGCGCGCAGATCTTCGACTTCCAACAGGTCTCTATGAAAGCCTGAGCTTGTATTTGCTACTTGCATTGGGTTTGAAAGGTGGCATTGAGTTGGCTCGCTTTCCGCTCACAGATGTGTTGCTGCAAGCAATTCCTGTCGTGGCCTTGGGTTTCCTGCTTCCCCTTGTCGCGTATCCAGTTCTTAGCAAATTGGGCAAGTTGCCTGCGGCGGATGCCGCCAGCATCGCCGCACATTATGGTTCAGTAAGTGTTGCTACATTTGCCGTTGGAATTGCGCACCTGGATAGTCTAAAGATTTCCTATGAGGCCTACCTGCCAGTTTTCGTTGTGTTACTGGAAATGCCGGCAATTGGTATAGGAATTTGGTTGGCGCGCAGGGCAGGTGTAGGTCAGAGCGGCGGTGGGAGCTTGGCCCATGAGGTGTTCTTAAATAAGGGAATATTGTTAATGGGCGGTGGTTTGCTAATCGGCGCTCTTGCAGGGCCGTCAGGAGTAGAGCCAATTGCCCCGCTATTCATTGATCTATTCAAAGGCGCATTGGCACTATTCCTGGTTGAAATGGGCTTCATCGCTGCATCGCGCATCAAGGAGTTGCGAGAAATTGGTATCTTCCTGTTAGCGTTTGGCACGCTCATGCCACTGTTTGGCGCGGTGATGGGGGCGCTTGCTGGAATGCTGGCCGGCCTTTCTTCGGGCGGGATAGTGATTGTTGCAACGTTGGGTGCAAGCGCTTCTTACATTGCGGTGCCTGCGGCCATGCGCATTGCAATACCAGAGGCGCGACATCACATCTCAATCACGTTGGCCTTGGCCATCACGTTTCCGTTCAACGTCCTTGTTGGAATTCCTCTCTATACAAATATTCTGGCTTCATAAGCGAGCGACGGGGGGAGCTAACCATTCGCTGCAGGCCCGACATCACTGACGGGCCGCGGCCTGAACTCAAACGTCATGCGCTTAGGAGAGATCGTGTCTGACCTCAAAGATCCAAGAGTCCTGTTCGCGGCGGAACGAACGTTGCTTGCCTGGAACAGAACAAGTCTTTCGCTAATTGCCTTCGGTTTTGTCGTCGAGCGTTCAGGCCTGCTCATTCAGGCCCTTGCTCCTGCTGGCGCTCATACTGCCCAGGCCACCCTGACGTTTTGGCTGGGTCTGTCGTTCATTGCGCTCGGCTCGTTTACTTCCGGATACTCTGCTCGACAGTATTCTGTTGTGCTGGGTACATTGAGCCCTGCAGAGTTCCCGCCAGGTTACGCGGCGCGGTGGGGGTTGACGGTCAATGCTGTTGTTGCGGTGTTAGGCGCGCTCCTGATAATCGTCATGGCAATTTGGCGCACACAATGAGAGGCGCGACGGCCTTGACGGAGCGTGGGCACACTGGCACTTGGTACAGTGATAGCTTTTTATGCCGGCCATATTTTCTATCGAAACTCGGTTGTAATAAGCAAATTAAGGCAGCAATACCTTGCTCTGGCAAGTCATTCGAGTGGGGCCCGGTGTCCGTCATACGACGGAAGGATCAAGAAAAACTGACAAGCTCCGAATTTCCGGGGCCATGTCGCTGACATGTCTGCCCCGGTTTTCGTTCAATCATCCTTTCTCACTCATTACATGACGTTTTCAAATTACCTTCTTCATAACGGTCAATCGCTTTTAAAACGCCTTCAATGAGCTTTGCGCCGAAAAAGCGGAGTAGATTGCCTGGCGGCAGAGGAATCGCATTACGATTCACAATCCAGAATTGAGTCAGGCTTGTTTCTTTCTCAAGAACAAGGTCAGCAATGAGCCGCCCATTCAATTGAGTCAAGGAAACACCATGCCCGATACAGCCTGCCGCATAAATCATATTGTGGTCGCCGATGAAGCCGATTTCAGGCGTCATATCCGTATTGGCAGAAACACATCCGCCCCATTTATAATCAATTTTTATATCTTTAAGCGCAGGAAACATCCATCTCAAATGCTCTTCCAGATTGGCCCATACCTTTTCGTCTTTCCATAAATCCATTTTTTTATCATTGAATTCAATGCCGATACTGCCTCCGCCCATGGTAATCCGCCCGCATTTTGTAATTCTCATATAATGAACAAACTGCCGGTTATCCTCGATTGACATTCTTTCATTCCACTTGATGTCATCCCATTGGGCCTTGGTTAAAGGCTCAGTCACGATCTGGTAGGTCCAGATCGGTGCTTGCACATTGACGACCTTCGGGTCGCTTTTCAGATTGTGCGTCCACGCATTCGTCGCGATGACCAGTTTCCTGGCTTTAATGGTGGCGACGTCGGTTTTTACCACGGCGCCAGTGTCGCTCCTGGAGATATCGATCACCTTGGTATTCTCAAAAATCTCGGCGCCTTCCCGTTCCGCCAGTCGCTTCAGCGAACGCACATGCTTGCAGGGATCCATAATACCGGTTTGCGATTCGTAGATAGCCCCCTTGATATGAGGGCAACCCAGTCGTTGCTGCACTTCTTCACCACTGAGGTACTCAAAGCTGCCCGGTTTGGTGATGTCAGATAGCAGCTTATAGGTCTTTTTCAAGCGGCGTGCTTGCTTGTCGGAATAGGCAACCCGCAGCATTCCGGTATGTTCATAATCAGAATCCAGGCTTTCCGATTCAATCAGATCTTTCACATACTGCACGGCCTGTTGCATATACGCTTGAGCTTCCCGGGTCTTTTCCTTTCCCCAGCGGAATTGGGTCAATTCCGGCTCAACGCCAAACAAGGTCATGTTGAAGCCCCCATTACGGCCCGAGGCGCCAAAGCCGATTTCATGGGCGTCGATCACCATCACCCGCTGACTCCTATCGTCTTTGCGGATTTCCCTGGCGCAGGTTAAGCCCGTGTACCCCGCTCCGATAACCAGCACGTCGGTTTCATAGGAGCCTGGTGCAAGGGCTGCGTTGGCGCTGTAGTCGCCATATTTGTATTGCCAAAAGGAGTGGTTTTTCATCATGGCTTCGTTCAGTTCCAGCATGTTTGAGCACCTTGTCGGCTATGAGCGTTGACTCAAGATAGGCGTACGCGTACGCTTATGTCAAGCGATGGCGCTGCTTTTCTTGAGGGGTTGGATGTTCATGAACGATCTGCTTATCACTAACGTCACGGTATGGGCAGGTGCGCGGCCAGCACCTGAACGAGGCTGGGTCGCGATCAGCAACGGTTTGTTCAGCGCAATCGGGGGGGAGAATGAGAGGCCTCCTGCAGCGCGCACACAGATCGACGGGATGGGGAAAACCCTTATGCCCAGCTTTGTGGACTGTCACTCACATGTGTCTGCCGGGGCTATCGCCAGCATCTGCAGAAACGGTTCGGCATTTAATTCAAAAGACGATGCGCTTAAAGCCGTTGAGGTTGCAGCTAAAGAAGATAAATCTGACTGGCTGGTTTTCTTCTATGTCGACTGGAACGGCTGGGCTATTCCTGTTCCACCCACAGCCGGAGAACTCGAAGAAGCGTCAAGCGGCCGCAAGGTCCTGCTGGTCTGCGCATCATTGCATCGGGGCATCCTGTCAGAAAGCGCCCTTGAGGCGTTAAACGTCAGCAAACACAGTGATAGTGGCTTCGTGGATAAAAGAAGGGGGGCTTTAACGGGCATTGTGTGGGAAGAAGTTTTTTCTGCCTGCCTGAAGCAGGTGTTTGACGCAGTGATCACTGCATTGGGCGAAGACGAGCTCAGGGAGATTTTAAGGGCTGAAGCCAACCGGCATTTGTCTTGCGGCATCACGGATGTTCATGACCCCGGTGTCACCTACGAGATGTGCAGGCACATGGCGGCACTCAATGAGGAAAGCCCCCTGCGGCTGAGCTGGTCTCAAGCGGGTGTTAATGGTGCGGTAAGCACCGCCGGCAATGGTGAGCTTCTGGACAGCTTTGGCGATGGGCCCAGTAGTGCGAAAGTCTTTACCGATGGTGCACATCGCTGTTCCATCTGCATTGATGCCACGCAGGCCATCATCATGACGCTGGGCGTCATCGGAGACTCCATTAAAGGGAGGAATCCGTATCCGTTGCGCCAGCTTCTCGAAGAAGGTATTGAGTTCAAGAACGGGAAAGTTTACCGAAAAGGGGCCTTGTTCAAACCCGATGAATTAACCGATAAATTGACGCAGTTGTCCGGGAGCCATGAGCGCATCAAGATCCATGCGTTCGGTAATCACGCCGTTGATATGGCCTGTGACTGTGTCGTCGAAGCGGGCATTACGACCAGGGTATGTATTGAACATGCCACGGTGCTCAGTGATGATAATATCGAAAAAATCGCCAGGCTGGGTGTCCAGGTATCTGCCCAGCCGGGATTTCTGCCCCAATACGGCCCCCAGTTTTCCAGCATGAGGCTGAATCGGCGGTATCGTAGTCTGCCCTTGAGATCATTGCTGGATGCGGATGTGAATCTGATCATGAGCTCTGACTATCCTTGTGGTCCACTGGATCCACTGCACAATATGCGATGTGCGGTCGAGCGAAAAATCAAGGGTGGCAGCGTCTATCTGGAACGGGAGGCAGTCACCCCCGAAGAGGCGGTGTACGCCTATACCATTGCCGGCGCCAAAGGAATTTCGGGCGTTGCCAAGGCGGGAATAGAAATCAACAAACCAGCAGACTTTGTTATCCTGAGCGGAAACCCGTTTATCCACTCAACCACTGTGGAAAGCACCTGGATTGATGGCAACAGGGTCTATCAAAACCGGTAGCCCGTGCGATTATTTTTAAACGCTGGGTACCCCGCTATTTCGGGCACGCTGTGCAGCATCACCCCAACACTTTATTCAACGTTTCCGGATTGGGATGAAATACCATGAATCATAAAGCCAGGATGGGGAGACCCAAACAACCCGACGTTGAGCGCCAGAAAAAGATCGACAATATAATAAAAATTGCTCAATCCCTGTTTGCGAATGACGGCTACCAGGCTGTATCCATGAGAAAGATTGCCGAAATGGCAGGCATGGGCACCATGACCCTGTATAAGTATTTTCCCAACAAGAACGCAATCCTGCATTATATATGGGCTGATTTTTTTGATGAGTTATTTGAGCAAGTCAGGGCTGATATCAGCAAGAAAAACGACGCGAAAAGCAAGTTAAGGCAGATGTGCATTACTTACCTTGAGTATTGGATAGAACACAAAGACAGATTTCGTATTGTTTTTCTCAATGAAGACAGGGCTTCATCATCGGACGAATTTTTCATTAATCATGCAAATATTAAAGAAGAAATTCTGCTTGTTGTTGGCCCATTGGTGAAGGACTTGCTGAAGTCCGTTGACGGCGCCTCGATGATGGTTTTTTTGGAAAGCTTGATGTGCTTCGTTAATGGCATTGCACTGAATGTAATAACAATCAGTGAATACCCATGGAGTAACCATGAAAAGTATATCGATGTTTTTCTGGATTCGACCTTATGATAATGCCTGCGTGAAAAGCGCTTCTCGTCGGCTCTGTTCTTTAAGTGACTACGCGCAGCCGCAATCCAGATTGGTGGCCCCGTATCGAGTGAAAATGCGCATCGTTCGCCGTCATGATTAAGCCTTAACCCATTGAGCGACGCGGCTAACCATTCGTTGAATAGGCGAAGCGGTTCCTGCGGCGCTCCGTAGCCACCACCAACGGCGCGCTGTCAACTTTACGTTATTCACAAGCAATGCAGGGGCCATATATATGAAACTGACCAATATTGAGCAGGTACAGAAGAGGGTCGGAAAACTGCCTGCTCCCCGGGATCTTAAAGTCATCGACCATGTGGATGAGCATGCCGTGCGTTGGTTGTCGTATTCAAATTTCGCCTTCATGGCTTTTGGAAAAGCTGGCGATATTCAACTCACGGCTGCTGGCGGCGAAAGAGGCTTTGTATCAACTCTTGACCCCAGACATTTGCTAGTCCCGCTGGCCACACTAGACGATAGAAGCATCGCCAAGAATGGCTCGTCTTTTGGTGCGCTTTTTATGGTGAGCGGCATGGAAGAAACCTTGCGCTTCAATGGCAAGGTTTCTCGTATAAATGATGGACGGGCGATATTGGAAATAGAAGAATGTTATTTGCATTGCGCCAAATCCTTCCGCCGCTCTAATTTCTGGATGCCTCAGTCAGCAAGGCAATCACACGGTGAACCATCTGACTTTGTAAGGCAATCCCGGTTTTTGGTCCTGGCAAGCATCAATAATAATGGGCAGGCGGATGTCAGCCCAAAGGGCGATCCTGAAAATTTCCTGCTGCAAGAAGAGGATGGCCATATTTTCTTTGCGGATCGGCCAGGCAATCGAAGAATAGACAGCTTTCGTAATATTATTGAGCAACCAGGAGTTTGCATCATGGTCTTGGTACCTGGTTGCAAGGAAATTCTCGAGCTAAAGGGAAAAGCAGAGCTTCGCACTGATGAGCATCTTCTGCAGCGATTCGAGGTCCAGGGCAAGCAGCCAAGTATCATCACAAAAGTAAGTCCCGCCTCAATGCGGTTAATGCCAAGCCTGGCGATTACAAATTCTGTTCTATGGCCCGCAGAGAAGGGCCCTGAAGATTTGATTCCATCGGAAATATTCAAGGCCCACATAAAACAAAGCAAAGAAAGTTCTTTGCAGGCGAAAGTTGTCCGGGCAGCAGTGTCTTTGCCTGGCGCAATGGAGAAAGGCCTGGAGCTGGACTACAAGCACAATATGTACTGATCCTTTTTAGTTCACCGCATTAAATTACGGGTAAATGTGTTATGGCATATCAGGCGCCTTGAAAATGACGCCCAGGGCGAGGAGATTGGGTAAACGCCCCTGAAAACCCCCGTCGTCAGAACCAGAGTTTTCTCCCATACGGTCCGAGGAAGCTCTATATGAAGACATCCCGATTCAGCGACAGCCAGATACTGGCCATTCTCAAGCAGGCCGTGGCCCTTCAAGACAGAGGGCTAAAAGCCATAAAATGGGTCACAATGTCAGGTGATATTGCCGTTGCTCTGGTTGTCTTTTTCTAGAACCAGCGGCAGCACTATGCCAATTCACTCTCCGACAGTGTCACCAGGGCGAAGCTCGGGCATGGCCGATTTGACACCAGATAAATAAAGGGAGCCCACATGCGCAAACCAAAACCGGCCTACATTGCAGTCGCGATTGCAGCACTGATCCTTTCATTCCTGTTGAATCCATCTGCAGAAAAACACAGGGATAAAATCAGTCAATCCATCTCTGAACGAAGCCAGCTTGAAAGCGTTTTTGGCGTTGGCCAACTCACTGCCTTTGCAGCAAGATATGAATCTGTTGGCATAGCGTCTTACACAACAGTAAGTGGAAAGGTTGTTTCAGTTGGCGCATTCGGGATGGTTTTCTTCGTTGATTAGCCATGGAGGCGGGCATACTCAACACTGCCCGGTGGCCGCCTTAACTCCAGGCAAGATGCTTTGCGTACATTTGTTCCAGTCCACTCCCATACGGCTGGTGCAGTACTTTCTGTTCGATGCGCCGGCGATAGTTTCCTTCAAACCCTTGCTCCAGACGGCGCATTTGGCTGGCTATTGTCAATTCCAGATGCCATATTCACCTTCATCATCGGCCTCATTGCCCCGATTATCCGACGTGCATTGGCAATGCATTCTGGCGGGACACGAAATGCGCTCAATCGACTTTGCGTCTAATCCACCAATAACCGGGTTTTTATAGAGCGCGCCAATATGCCCGAGAAATCCAATCCCCAGCAAAATCATCTTCTGGCTGCCTTGTCGCCCGAGGTTCAGAGCCGGCTGTTCCCGCATCTGGAGCTGGTGCAACTACCTTTGCGCGCTCTTCTGTATGAGTCCCAGCACCCCATGCGGCACGTCTATTTTCCTACCGACTCCATCGTATCGATGCAGTACGTGCTGGAAAGCGGGGCAACGACCGCAATCCTTGTGGTGGGCAATGAGGGGTTGCTGGGCATGAGCTTGCTTATGGGCAAGGAGAGCACACCAAACCGATCGGTGGTACAAAGTGCCGGCTATGCCTATCGTCTTCCCAAGCGACGGGTGAATGATGAGTTCAATCGACATGGCCAGTTGCTCATGTTGATGCTGCGCTACACGCAGGCCGTGATTACACAAATCTCCCAGACCGCCGTTTGCAACCGGCACCATTCGATCGAGCAGCAACTCTGCCGCTGGCTTCTGCTCTCCATGGATCGGCTGTCACATAATCACCTGACGATGACGCAGGAATTCATCAGCAACATGCTCGGCGTTCGCCGTGAAGGTGTCACCCAGGCGGCGCTGGAATTACAGCGGCTAGGGGTGATTTCATATGCGCGCGGATTGATCAAGGTGATTGACCGGCAAAAACTTGAATCGCTGAGTTGCGAATGCTACAGCGTGGTCAAGAAAGAAACAGATCTTCTGCTTCATTATCTGCCACAGCGGCAGGTGATTACGGATACTGACTCCATCCCTACGGCGATGCTTGAAGCGACGTAGGCGGCGGAGCATAAATGTACCAGATTTCGGGAGGCGCCTTCCCGCCCCTCCGGTGAATCCTGTTGGCCTGACATCCTGCAGGTTACCATCAGGCTTAAGCCGATTGCGGGGGTACAGACCTGAGCATCGTGCAGGAAGGTATTCCGTATGTAATCCCCGTAGCGATCTGTTAGCTCGGATGGCAGGAATCACTGATACAACTGGCCATGCTTGTTGAGCCTGAAATCAGGCAGTATTCCTGCCTCGGCGCCGGAAGCGCCGGCCGGATCACTGCCCGCAATTCGCAACATTGCCACAAAGGAAGCATCACTTGATCCGCACATTGACATGGGTTTTGCTGTGGACGATATCTGTTGCGGGCTGCAGCACCCAGGCATGGTATGAAAGTGCCAGGCGCAATGCAGAACTCCGGTGCCAGGGTCTGCCCCAGGGCGCTTATGAAGACTGCATGGCGCGTGTTAACCAGAAGAGCTATCACGACTATAAAAGGGAATCGTCGGATGGTACACCAGCGAGGTAAACTCCCTCACTGACGGTATCGCGACATGCGTTTCTTACTTTTTATCAGGCAGAGTCATGACCGATCAACACACCAGCCAACCGTTTTACGCAGGCAGAATGTACCGGCTACTGACAGCCACATTCGGCTTGCTTCTGACTGGAACCGGGCTCTACGCGATTTTCCTTGCTGACACATCGACCCTCGTTCGTTTTGTTGGCGGGACTGTGCTTGTCCTTACCGGTTGCAACATGGTCTCGGCGGCCTGCAAGTCAAGGGAGTCATGGTTGTCCAGACTCGGGCCCTTGCCATGAATGTTGAAAAAACCGGCGTCCTTCAATCCAGAATCAAGTACCTTGATCATGCTCATTGAACTCAGAGACGCACGCCAGATTCAAGGAGAGCCCATACGCAGATGGTTCATGTCTCCGGCCATGGATCTGATCATCTGGCATGATGAGCGCATGAAGCCCATCGGATTCCAGCTTTGCTACGACAAAGGCCGCCACGAGAAGGCCATCACGTGGCACGAGGGCGGCGAGCTTGTTCACTCGGCCATACATTCCGGCGAGGATACCGGACTGAAGCACAAGGAATCCCCGATTCTTGTGGATGATGTCAAACCTGATTTTGCTTATATAAAAGAGCACTTTGAACAGCAATCCGGCAAGTTGCCGCCGGAGGTAGCCCGGTTAGTACTGAGCGCCTTGGCCATACCCGGCTGACAAACAAACCCGGACAAGTTACCCGGGAGGGCTGGCGGCAATATTCCGCTTGTGCCCAGCCCCATCAGGCATCTCATCACTCAGGCAGCATAAAAATCATGGCCCCGACTGTTCCGCTGGACGAAATAGAGTTCACTGCCATTCGTGCCCAGGGGCCTGGTGGCCAGAATGTGAACAAGGTGTCCAGCGCCGTGCAACTGCGCTTCAACATTCATGCGTCATCCCTTGCCCCTGCCATAAAGGAAAACCTGCTCGCCCTGCCCCGCACACGGGTCAACAAGGACGGGGTTCTTTTCATCAAGGCGCAGTCCTCCCGCAGCCAGGAAGAAAACCGGGCTGCTGCACTCGCACTCCTCGAAGCACTCGTCGCCGAGGCCTCCCGCATTCCCGTGCCCCGCCACCCCACGAAGCCGACCTTCGGGTCGCGGCAGCGTCGCCTTGAAGGCAAATCGTTACGCTCCGCAATCAAGTCCTCACGGGGGAAAGTGGAGGAGTAGTGTCTGTCACGATGAGCAGAAATTTATAATGCTCATTACCGATAATGGCACTACAGCAAGAACCTGGCCCCGAAGGAAGGGTGGGAACGGTTTTCACTGCTCCTTGAACGGATTGAGTGTGCGGCCCAGGTAATATTGCACACTTACCGGCAGCGGTCGCAAACTGCTGGCGATCATCTTGTTGACGGTGCCCGGCACACAGACCGGCTTGCCGTTCATTACCGCACTCCAGCCTTCACGCACCACATCTTCCGGCTGCTGCCAGAGAATGCCCGGCAGCTTGTCTGCCGCACTGCGTGTGCCCATGGTGTCGTGAAATTCACTGTAGGTGAATCCGGGACAGAGTGCGGTGACGTTTATCCCCTGCGGCTTCAACTCCATGTCCAGCGATTGCGACATGTTGAGCACATAACTCTTGATGCCGGTATAGAGCAGGCTTGCACCAGGCGGCGAAAACGCAGCAATGGATGACAGGTTGATGATGCGCCCCCAACCACGCTCGCGCATGCCGGGCAGTACACGGTGACAGAGCTCTGTCACGGCGGTGATCATGAGCTGGATTTCGCCAGCGAGCGCTTGCCATGGCGTATCGGCAAATGCGGTTTTGCCCGACAGGCCTGCATTATTGATCAGCACATCAATGGTAATGCCCTGCCCTGCAGCAAAGTCCATGATGGCTTCAGGCGCACGTGGATCGTTAAGATCGGCAGCAAGAATATCGCAGCGTATGCCGTGTGCCGTCACAAGTTCTGCCGCCAGTGCCTGCAGGCGCTCTGCACGGCGCGCCACCAGCAACAGTGAATAACCTTCACTGGCCAGGTGACGGGCAAAGCAGGCCCCAATGCCGGCAGATGCGCCGGTGACCAGTGCCGTACGGTTTGATGCAATCATCTGTCTATCCTCGGGTGTCCATGCTCAGGCACGTATTGTTGCACATCGGCCACAAACAGGCCGGCCACTCAGCCTGCCGCCTCTTCTGCCTCGCCACGGTTGATCCACGCTTCTACCAGACGGTAGCTCACTGCCAGCAGCACCGGGCCGACGAACAGGCCGATAATGCCAAAGCCAAGCAAACCACCAAGCACGCCTGCGAGAATCAGCAGCAGGGGCAGATCGGCACCACGACGGATCAGCCATGGGCGCAGAAAGTTGTCGAGCAGACCAACGACCAGTGCCCACGCCGCCAGAAACACACCCATTCCCGTTTCACCGGACCAGAACACCCAGATCACCGCCGGCACCAGCACGGGGAAAATGCCAATCTGCGCAATGCACAGCATCAGGGTTATGGCAGCCAGCAGACTGGCAAACGGAATGCCGGCAATCATCAGGCCGATGCCGGCCAGCACTGATTGCACCACGGCAGTAACGAGCACACCCAGTGCAACCGCGCGCACCGCTTGAGCCGCGATGACGACCGAATTATCGCCGTGTTCACCGGCCAGCCGATGCGCAAAGCGGCGCACCCCGCTTGCTGCCGTTTCGCCCGTCATGTACAGCACAGCGCAAAAGCCCACCGTCAACAGGAACTGCACGATCAGCATGGTGAGACTGCCGGCTTCATCGACCATCCAGCTGACAACGCGTGCGGCATGGGGTGCTATTTTTGCTTCCAGCTGTGCGGGCGTCAGGGCCGCAACCTGCGACCAGGCCGCAACCAGCCGTTCGCTTGCCGGCAGGCTGTGCAGCCAGGTGGGTGGTGGCTGGGCAACGTAGTAGGCAATCTTCGCCGAGATGCCGGTCAGTTCATCGACATGATCAACAATGGTGGTCACGGCGAGCGTGAGCGGCACAACCAGCAACATGAGCAGGACAAGGGTGAGTACAGTGGCCGCCAGTGCACGGCTGCCGCGCAAATGCCGCTGCATAGCCTCCATCAGCGGCCAGGTGGCCACGACAATCGCAGCTGCCCAGATCAGTGGCAGCAGGAAGGGTGCAAGAACAAAGAAACAGCCTGCAAGCAGGGAGCAGATTGCGATCACGGCAAAGGTGATGCGTGCAATGTCCATGCGGGATGAGGGAGGGATCATGACAGGGCTCTGATTGACAGTCCTGC
The DNA here is from genome assembly GCA_049655345.1 of Moraxellaceae bacterium. Lineage (GTDB taxonomy): Bacteria > Pseudomonadota > Gammaproteobacteria > Pseudomonadales > Moraxellaceae > UBA2031. Next base: position 2,511 of record JBASJP010000132.1, on the reverse strand, counting down.
GTATCCAAACAGAATTTACTGCCGGTTTAAAGCGCTCTGCTGGCCCATTTTTATATGCGCCGAAACGCGGGAGGAATTGAATGCAACTGCAACGCCATCTGAAGAAGTAACGCTGCTCCAGCCAGCACGGGACATCAATACAGCATCACTGATGGCACTTTTGTATTTCACCGGATCATTGACAGCCATGGTTGCAAACCATTGGATCAATGCGGAAAACCTGACACTATCGTTAATCAGCCGCGGCCGCACTTTGCCAGCACGATGTAATCCGCTGAACTGCACGCCACCAAGGATGCCATATGCAGCATGCCAATACTTCCTCCCTGCTTATGTCATCGCGTGACACGTTGTCTGTTTTTCCTGTGATTCTGGTGTTTCTTGTTTTCTTGTTGCAGGGCGCGGGCTGGGCCGGATGGCTGGTGGTGGCCGATGGCACGCCGGGGAAAACCGCTTTTGCCATCGCCGAAATGTTCCTGATTTTCGTGTTGCTGTGGAATGGCTGGCGTATTCGCCGTCATGTACACAAACAAACGTCTTCTGCTGATCGCCAGACAAGGGCCGTGGCCACTCTTACGTTTGCTTCCCTGGCGCTATGCAGCCTTGGCGATCTGGTTAACCGCAATTTCAGCCAGACGTTTTATGCCCACGACCGGATCATCGAGCACAGCTATCTGGTGGATTCAGTCTGGTTCTTCCTGCCGGGCTATGCGCTGTTTGTTGCTGCTGCATGGCTTGCCACGCGCTCGCGCGTGCCTGCATGGTTGCGCTGGACGTCACTGGCGGTGACGGCGGCGATTGGTATCGTTTCATTTACCGACCTTGTGCTGCCGGGAACCAGTCGGTATGTAGTGGCAGTCACCGGCAGCTATACCGTGCTGATATCGCTGATGGTACCCGCTGCATTATGGCTGGCCATGACCTTCGGGCGCAGGGCGTGGCTGGTGTGTGCGGGAGCGGTGCTGGCGACGATGGCCGATGCACTGATCGGTCATTTCTGGCTGTTTGGCCATGGCCACTATCCTGCTATCGCCTATCTCAATTTTGTTGTGTATTTTGTTTCGCAGGCGCTGGTTCAGCAGTTACCTCTTGTTGTACTTGCAACAGCAGCACATGCATGCCCATCACAAACAGGAAGACCCGACTGGTGAACAGATTCTTTGCATTGCTGATGCTGGGCTGCCTGAGCCTTCCTGTTAGCACGGCATTCGCCGCACCAGTCACTGCGCCGGCCACCAGCAAAAGCATTCTCGAACTGATGACGCTGACAGGTGCCGGCAATCTGGGGGTTCAGGTACTGCACAGCCTGCTGCCATCGCTCAAGGCCTCTGCGCCCGATGTTCCGCCGGAGTTCTGGGACGACTTCATGAAAGAGGTTGACCCGAGCGAACTGGTCAACCTGACGGTGCCCATCTACATGCGGCATTTCACCGAACATGAAATCCAGGAAATGATCCGCTTCTACAGGACGCCCACAGGACAGAAACTGGTGCAGAAGCAGCCGCAGGTCATGCAGGAAAGCATGCAGGCCGGGCAGCTGTGGGCACAGGGCCTGGCGCAGCGCGTGCTTGATCGTTCCATGCAGTCCCGTTAACAGGAGCATCACTCATGGCGTGGATGATTCTGGTGCTGGCAGGGCTGTTTGAAGTGGCCTGGGCCATCGGCCTCAAGTACACCGAAGGTTTTACGCGGTTGTGGCCCAGCGTGGGCACGATTGCCGCCATGATTGTGAGCGTGGGCCTGCTGGGCATCGCCATGAAAAACCTGCCCGTGGGTACCGCTTATGCGGTATGGGTTGGCGTTGGGGCCGTGGGCACGGTGATACTCGGCATCGTGCTCTTCAACGAGCCCGCCAACGCGGCACGCATGGCCAGTGTCGGCCTGATCATTGCCGGCATCATCGGACTCAAGCTGGCGACATGACATTGGTCAAGGCCGGTTCTTCCTGCTCGTTTTATCCTCTGCCTGCATGGCGCTGACGCGCATGACTTCTTCCGGCATGGCCGGGCAGCAGAGGATTACTGTCATGATGTTTCGTGTTGATAACCTGAACGCAGGTGCCGGTCCGGATGGCGTCATTGCAGCCATCAAGGCACTGGATGGTCTGGCATGCGTAAGCGTGGATGCCGTGGCGCAGAAAGTGCGCGTGGAAAGCATGGCCGCAGCCGACCAGGTGGCGGCCGCACTGGCTTCCGCCGGCTATGCCGTGGAGGCACTGGCCCAGCGCAGTGGTTGCTGCGGGGGTTGCGGCGGCTGAAAGCGCGGGGTAGCGTGACGGCCGGCTTATTGAGGATGTGTTGTTGTGAATATCACCAGTTTTGCGGATTTGTTGAGTGCCTCCCACAAGCAGGACGAACCACAGCGCCTGCTGTTTGTGTTTACCAGCGCCGAATTGCCCGAGGATGCCAGTGCCGAGGAGCGTGCGCGCTTTGAGTCCGGCGATGGCGGTGCGCTCAAGCCGGTGATGACGGTGGACAAGCTGCCGGTGGAAGTGCCGTCGTTCGAGGCACT
>JBASJP010000131.1:0-6268 GCA_049655345.1 Moraxellaceae bacterium | reverse complement strand
TCACGCAGTTTGCCTCTTCCGGGAAGTGTCTGAGTTGCCGGAGTAGAACCGGACCACTCACCCCCCATACAAGTGCCTCTGGAAGCCCACAAACACTCCCCTCACCTGCTCCGGCCTGCCCAGCTCGGCAAAGGCATCGGCCAGGGCATTGTGGTACTTCAGTTTGAGCAAGGGCGATAGCTTCTCGCCATCCAGCTCGGCAACACCCTGCTTCACGTACTGCGCCAGTACAAAGTCGATAAAGGCCCGTTGCTTGTCGGTAAACTCGGCAGCCGTCGCCGCCTTGGCTGCGTCCGCACGCGCTTCGCGGGTTAAGGGCTCGATGGCAAAAGCGACATAGGCCAGCACATCAAACAGGTCGCTGTTCTCTGCATTGATGATCTTCTGCATCTCGGCCAGTTGTTCGCTGCCAAACTCTTTTTCCGCCAGGCTCTCCAGCAGCTTCTTGCGGGTGTCCGGCAAACTCCAGATTTTGCGCAACTCATCCTCATCCTTGAAGAACCCCGGCAATACCCCGAAGAGAACTTCCAGAAACTGGGCCGCCGACATGGGCTTGCCATCTGCGCTCCAGAACGACGTCGCGGACATGCTCTGAATCGTGCGGGCCTTGCCATCGGCCAGCTTCACCGTGATCTTCTGCCGAGGCGGCTCGGGCTCAGGCTTCGGCAAGTAATCCGGCGGGTCTTTTTCTTCAGTCCCCTTCGCCCGCGTCTTGGGCAGCTCGGGTTCCAGGGGTTCGCCATCCCACTCCGGGTCGCTGAAATGATGGTGCGCCTTCACATAGTCATGAATGGTGAAGTAGTCCTTGCCGTCATACAGGCGCGTACCACGTCCGATGATCTGCTTGAACTCGATCATCGAGTTCACAGGGCGCATCAGCACGATATGGCGCACATTGCGCGCATCCACCCCGGTAGAGAGCTTCTGCGAGGTCGTCAGGATGGTGGGAATGGTCTTCTCGTTGTCCTGGAATGCCTTCAGGTGCTGATCACCCAGCGCCCCGTCACTGGCCGTTACGCGCACGCAGTACAGGGGGTCGGTACTGGTTTTATTCTGGTTGATCAGGTCACGCACCATCAGCGCATGGTCCTGCGTGGCACAGAACACGATGGCCTTCTCGCGCTGGTCAATGGCGCCCATGAACTCCTTTACGCGATAGGCCTCTCGCTCGGGAATGATAATGACCCGGTTGAATTCGCCTTCCACGTACCGCTTGCCCGGCACTACCTCGCCTTCAACGATGGCGTCGTCGGGCGTGTAGGTATAGTCGTCCATGGTGGTGGCAATCTGGCGCAGCTTGAAGGGCGTCAGGAAGCCATCATTGATGCCCTCCTTCAGGGAGTAGCTGTACACCGGTTCGCCAAAATAGCTGTAGGTATCGGCATTGGCCTTACGCTTGGGCGTTGCTGTCAGCCCCAGCTGCACCGCCGGTGCAAAATACTCCAGGATAGCCCGCCAGCTGCTCTCGTCATTGGCGCCGCCGCGATGGCACTCGTCGATGATGATGAAGTCGAAGAAGTCCGGCGGGTACTCGCCAAAATAGGGGCTTTCGCCTGGCCCGCTCATGAAGGTCTGGAAGATGGTGAAAAAGACGCTGCCGTTCTTGGGTACCCGGCCATGCTTACGGATTTCATCCGGGGAGATGCGCACCAGCGCATCTTCGGCAAAAGCGGAGAAGGAGTTGTAGGCTTGATTGGCCAGAGTATTGCGATCCGCCAGAAACAGGATGCGCGGCCGACGGCCGGGTTCACCGCCACTCTTCCAGTCCGCCAGATTCCAACGGCTCTGGAACAGCTTCCAGGCCAGCTGGAAGGCAATAAAGGTTTTACCGGTGCCAGTGGCCAGGGTAAGCAGAATGCGGTCCTTGCCGCCTGAGATGGCGTCCAGCACGCGGCTGATCGCAATGTCCTGATAGTAGCGCCCCTGCCAGGTGCCGCCCTTGTCTTCGAAGGGGATGGCGGCAAAGCGGTCACGCCAGGCATTGGCCTCGGCAAAGGTCTGCGCCCACAGTTCATCCGGGCTGGGGAAGGCCGCAACATCACCCTCCACGCCCGTGCTCATGTCGATGCCGTAAACGGCCTGCCCGTTGGTGGAATAGGTAAAGCGAACCGCCAGCTTGCCGGCATAGCTCTTGGCCTGCGCCACGCCCTCGGTATGCGGCTTGCCCCACGCCTTGGCCTCTACCACGGCCAGCTTGGTATTGCGGTAGACCAGCACGTAGTCGGCAATCTCGGCCTTGGCTCGCTTGCCACCCCCACCCTGCAACCGACCCTGGGTGATGTTGTGCTCGCGCAGGATACGGCTACCGTCCAGCACACCCCAGCCAGCGGCCTTGAGGGCAGGATCAATATGTTCAGCGCGGGTTTCAGCTTCGTTCATGTGCGAATATCCCTGTGGCACTGCAGGGATATTACATCGTTATAGCGACAAGCAAAGGGTAAGGGAGCTTTTATACCGATTCGGCAGAGGCTCTCTTGCCAGAGGCCAGAACGGAGTTCTGTCTCTCGGAAGCCTTCTTCATGACTTCGGTATACACCTTCTTCTTTTCAGCAGAAGACGCATTCCGGATGAAGTCCGAAAAGGCTGTGGTGGCGAGTGGTTTGGACCTGGAAAATATTGACATGACTTTTACTCTAGCCCTGTTTCAGCAGACGCTCAATGTCGGCGCGATTGTATTTTTCAGGTACATGGCTGTCAATTTGATCAATGCCCGCCCTGTACATCCGGTTGGTGTTGTCATTGTTCTTCAGCAGTAGATCAACCTGTATGGCTGATCCAAACTCCAGCTTCAGCCGATTGACCACCTCTCGTGCCGCAAAGTATTGATCTATAAAGACTTCTGCCTGGATACGCCGTCCCTCTGCCGCTTCACGCGCCTGGACAAACTCCCATGCCTGCCTTGGCTCCTGATAGACATACAGGATCTGCACCATTCGTCGCCGACCTAGTGAGCGGGCGATGTTCTTTTGGGCCACCTCGTAATTCGACAGCGTGCCATCCAGCAGGAAGCTCTGATCTTGCTCAAGGGCCAAGTCGTGAATTTTCTCTACCAGAACCGAGACGGCTCGCTGGAAGAGATAGGCGTTATCGCCGGTATAGGCAGGAATCGCTGAGCGCAGCTCGTCCGGGTCAATTCGCAAGATAGCTTGGCCATCCAGCCTGGCCAACAGCTCGATGGATGCCTCCGTCTTGCCCGCTCCCGGCGAACCGGCCATGAAAACAGAGACAGGATTGGCCTCGGGCAGGTAAATCGTTTTGTCTGTCAGCCGCTTGGCAATGGCTCGCCGGTTGGCCTTGGCAAATGCCAACGCCTCCGCCTCAATCTGTTGCTCCTGCTCTGTCAGGACCATGCAGCCTTCCCCTCAGAACCCACCGCCCACTCCACCGCAGAACAATGACGACTGTACATCACAGCACCTCAAACCACGCCTTGATCTTCAGCGCCATCAGCTTTCTACGCTCGGCCAGAAAGTCGCGGTAGTCCTTGATCTCGCCATCCAGCATCGTCTCCGGAATGCAGTTCATGCGCAGATTGGCCAACAACTCTTCACGATCGGTGATGCCACCGTATTTCTTGGCGCCGCCATTGCACTGGGCCTCCAGTTCAGCGAAATAGACCTCAGGTGCCTTGGCGCCGATGGCAATGTTGATCTCGCTCTGGGCAATCACGTAATTGCCAATCTGGTTATACGTGGCGCTGGTCATGCCCTTTTCTTTCAGGTGCTGGCGCGGGTGAACGTGATGCACATCCGCCCGGTTCAACAACAGGTCCGTCACGGTAATGTCGCGGGACAGGAATCCCTTGTCACCCAGCTTGACCTGGGCCGCCTTGTAGCAGAGGAAGTAAGGGCTCTTGTTGGATGAGGTATCCATGAACTGCGGCAACATGCCAGTCCAGAAGCTGTCCGGCAGCTCATTCGGGATGACAGCATTGGCATAGTCCCTCACGCCACGGCTGTCGATCTGGCGAATATCAAAGTCGAAGGTCGATTCCGGCGAGCTGCTGTAGCGCCCCTTCAGCACCGACATGGCATACCAGCGGCGCACCAGTTGCTCCAGCTCGGCGGCCGGCACGCCTTCCTTGCGCCCCCGCAGATAAACGATATAGGCAAAGTTGAGGGCATTCTGGCTGCTGATGAGGTCGCTGGTGATGAACCCTGCCGAGCGCACGATCATGGTGATGCGGTCGAAATGGGTTTTGTTGATGAAGGCGTTGATGCCGTCTTTCAGGCTATTGAAGGACTTCTCTGCGATGACATCTTCATACTGCTTTGTCTCGAAATTACGACCAGACAGTAGCGCCACCAGGTCCTGCAGCTTGCCGCGACCGAACTCCGAGGTAAACGCCACGCGCAACATGTCGGTATAGGTGGGGTCGTAGATGTCATCGTTAACATCGGCAATCCACTTCATCTTCTGGAAGAAGTCGGACTCCACAAAAGCCTTGTCCCCTTTCTGGATCTTGGCCAGAAACTCAGGCGCCACAGCAAGATGGCAGAAGTAGTCGATGGCCTTGCGCAGCAGGTTGCCGCCGTAGGTTTCATTGACGGCAATCTTGGACATGGCGAAGTCCGCCTGGGAGAGCTGGGCACCCGCAGAGTTCACGCGAATGAAGATTTCCGTGACCGTCTCGATGTCCAGGTCTTCCGCCAGCTCAATAATGCCGACGTGGTTGTGGATGATGCCGCGCAGCTTTTCGATGACCTTGAATACCGTGTCCTGCGAGCTATCCGGGTTGGCGGCACAATAATCGCTCACCAACTGAAAAAGGCTGGTTGATGGCTCAAAGACCTTGGCCACATCCGGAATCCATGCGGAGTTCTTGCGGATGGCCGGGTTGGCCACCTCGAACTTTTCCTCCTGCGGATTGAAGGCAATGCGGATATGCACGGTTTCATAGTCTTCCGTCAGCACTTCCACGCCCAGCAGCGCCGCCATGAGTGCGGTCACGCGCTGCTGGCCATCAATCAGGATGCGTTTGCCAGCCGAGGTGGAGCCGTCCTTGAGCTTGACTGTGGGATTACGCCAGGCAATCAGGTAGCCCACCGGATAGCCCTGATACAGCGAATCCAGCAGGTTACGGACCTTGGTGGCTTCCCAGACAAACGGGCGCTGAATCTCGGGAATGGCAATCTCGCCAGACTTCACCCAGGTCAGCAGGGTTTCAACGGGATGCGGGGTGACGGAGTAGCGCTGGGTCGACATGATCTGTGTCCTTACAGTTCGCCGCTGAAGGCTTTATGCAACAGGGACTTTTTGAGCTCGTCGAGGGCGGCGAGTTTGCGCTGGTAGAGGGACTCGAGGCGCCGCGATTCGACGTGCAAGTCATCCAGACGTAAGACCAGTTCTTCTTGCTTTTTTACGCAAGGCAGCCACGCTCGGAACTCGAACAAATGCTCTCTATTAACCTTCGGCATGCCTGCGCGGGCCGAGCCTTGAATTGCGTAGTCGGTGAAGCCATTGCTCAACAACAGATAGAAGAGGTAGTCACGAGTAATCTCGCCAGGCAACGGCGAAAGTGGATATATGTCAGCGCTACACAATCCATGAAAGTCAGGACGCACCACCTTCATCAGATAAGGACGAATTTTGCTATAGAGCACCATTGATTCATCAAAAAGGAATTTCCCCGATATTAGACCTTCCTCACGCGCAGTCTTTAGATCGACAAATGCACCGGTCTGCGACTCAATGTTTCCTGCACCTACGTGTGTCAAATCGAGAAACTGGGATTTCTTGGGATCGACCAAGGTAGAAGTAATCGCGCAGACCTCACTCAAGGCCTTTTCAACATACCCCTCGCCACGCTGGGTGAAGGCGGACTGGAGGTGGCTTTCGAAGAGGGCGCGGGCGTTCTGGAGGTTTTTTTCGGTGTTGGCGCGGGCGGTGGCGATGCCGTCAAAGGCTTCGTCGAGGATGGCGACGATGCGCTGCTGCTCGGAGATTGGAGGAACAGGAATCTTCACTTCACCGAGCTTGCTTCTGCTTATCCTTTTTCTGGTTGTTCCCGTTGTTTCGCTATCAACAGCACTTAGGTACTCGGTTGATTGAGAGTAAAAGTTGAAGAACTCAGGAATAATTCGTGCCGTATCAAAACGAACAATCGTGCAGTCAACAGCAGTAATCATGCGCTCGCCGGTATCAGGAAGAATGCAGCTCCGCCCTGGCGGATCAGGCAGTCGCGAAATAAGGCAATCGCCTTCAACCACCTCTGTGCAGCGCAGCCGTTTAAATGTCGCATCAGAAATGTATCGAGCCTTTTCTACGC
>JBASJP010000130.1:0-4749 GCA_049655345.1 Moraxellaceae bacterium | reverse complement strand
TGATGGGGCCCGGCAATACGGCGTATCGCGTGACAGAGGATGACAAACGCAAGGTGCAGACGCATGCCGGACTGCAACGGGCGCTGGCACTGAACGGCATGGGCTTTCGCACGGAAGCCGTGCGTGAATGGAACTGGGCATTGCGCGGGGCCGATGATCGCCTGCTGCTGGCCGCGGCCGAGGCGGCCAACGATGTCGGCTGGTATGACCGGGCCATCTATGCCGCAGACCGGACAAAGCAGCTGCACAATTACAGCCTTCGCTATCTGGCGCCCTATCGTGAGGTGACGCGAGGCTATGCGCAGGAACTTGGTCTGGACGAGTCCTGGGTGTATGGGCTGATTCGCCAGGAAAGCCGCTTTGTGTCGTCTGCCCGTTCATCGGTAGGGGCGGGGGGGCTGATGCAGGTCATGCCGTCAACGGCACAATGGGTGGCCAACCGCATGGGCATCAAGTACCACAGTGGCATGGTGAACGAGGTGGGGACCAACGTGCAGCTGGGCACCTACTACATGAAACATGTGCTGGAGACGCTCAGTAACCAGCCAGTGCTGGCCACGGCGGGTTATAACGCCGGGCCGAGCCGTGCGCGTGGCTGGCAGCCTGCCGATGCTCCCATGGAGGCAGCGATTTACATTGAAAGCATTCCCTTCCTGGAAACGCGTGACTATGTGAAAAAGGTGATGGCCAATGCGGTTGCCTACAGCATGACGTTCGGGGAAAAGCGGACATCGCTGACGACCCGTCTGGGGGCCATTCCTCCACGCAATCAGGTGACTCCCGAATCATAGCCCGAGCCTGATCTTGCACAGACGGCCGCAGAATAAAGTGATGTGTACATGAACAGATTTCCCGTTGGCAGGATTATTTCCCTGGTTGTCATTGTGCTGGCACTACTGGTGGCGTTGCTGGCGGGCTGGCGTTATTTCGTGCTGAGCCGGGCGGCGGATGCCTTGCCGGTGAATACCCGCATGGGTGGGGATTTTGTGCTGCCCTCAACGCGCGATGTACCACTGGAGTTACGGCAACTGCGCGGCAAGGTGGTGCTGCTGAATTTCGGTTTTGCGTCGTGTCCTGATGTATGTCCGACCGTGCTGGCACGCTTGCGGCAGGTGATTGGAGAACTGGGACCGGATGCTGCCCGTGCCCAGGTCGTGTTTGTCTCGTTCGATCCGGCACGCGACACGATGGCGCATTTGAAAAGCTATGTGGCCCACTTTCATCCGGACATCATTGGTGCCACAGGCAGTGATGCCGAGATTGCGGCTGTTGCCAAAAAATATGGTGTGGTCTATCTCAAGGAAGACACGGGCTCGGCCGCAGGCTATGGTTTTGCCCACAGCGATTACATTTATCTGCTCGATACGGAAGGGCGGGTACGCAAGCTTTATGACAATCAGGCCCCCACGACGCAGATCAGTGCGGATGTGAGGACCCTGCTTGCCGCAGATGGTGTGTTCTGACGAATGACAGGGGTGGCATGATGGGTTTCAAACGAGGCATGTGGATGCTGGTGATGCTGTTGCCCCTGTCTGTGCAGGCAGCAGGCAATGATGTGCCTCCTGTGCAGGTGATGTCTGCCTGGGTGCCGGAGCCGCCGTCGGTGTCGAGGAATGCAGCGGTCTATGTCACGGTGCTGGGCGGTGGGCAGGATGACATCCTGCTGGGAGCCAGCAGCCCGGTTGCCGAGGTGGTCGAGCTGCATGAAACCAGTGTGGCGGGCGGGGTGTTGCGCATGCGTCCGGTGGCAACGCTGCCGGTGTCTGCGCGGCAGCGTATCGAGTTCAGTCCCGGTGGGCTGCACTTCATGCTGATCAACCTGAACAAGCCCTTGCGTGTGGGTGAAAAGGTGCCACTGGAGCTGCGCTTCGAGAAGTCCGGTCGCATCAGGACCGAGGCGGAGGTGCGCTCATTGCCGCCCACTCCGGCAGCCGGGGCAGAAGACATGCATCACCACAGCCATCATTGAGTGCATCAATTCCCCTGCTTTTTTCATGGGAATATGGGCCGGTCGTATTTTTGTTGCGATAAGACCCCCGGTTCTCATTGTCGGCTTTTTTTCAAACAGCACGGATGCTAGCTTCGTTTGCTCATCTGGCATGACTGCCTCTCCAGCCAGCCGTTCTGGCGGATTTCCATGGGGAATCCGCAGGACTGCCCTAGGCTGTAAGCAGCACGACCCTATCCGTTTTGACTGTATATCCAGGAGCGCACCATGCGTCACAGGACTTTCCTGCTTCCCGTTTTCTCCACGGTACTGATGACGGCCATGCTGGCTGGCTGCGGCAAGCAGGAGCAGGCTGCCGGCGGTGGCGACATGCCGCCAGCCGAGGTGGGGGTGGTGACGGTCACGCCGGGCAAGCTGGCCCTGACCTCGGAACTGCCTGGACGACTGGAGGCATTGCGCACGGCTGATGTGAGGGCCCGTGTATCCGGCATTGTGCTGGAGCGCGTCTTTCGCGAAGGCTCAGATGTGCGTGCCGGCGATGTGCTCTACCGGATTGATGCGGCACCTTATCGTGCGACCTACGATAGCGCCCGTGCGGCGCTGGCCCGTGCCGAAGCATCACAGATGGATGCACGCATGCGGGAAGAGCGGGCGCAGTCCCTGATTGGCAAGAAAATGATCAGCCAGCAGGATTTTGATTCAGCCGTGGCCAATGCCCGTGCCACGCAGGCGGATGTCATGGCGGCAAAGTCGGCGCTGGAGTCGGCTCGTCTCAATCTGGAATACGCCACGGTGCGTGCCCCGATTTCCGGTCGTATTGGTCGTGCCCTGGTGACTGAGGGCGCATTGGTCGGGCAGGGAGAAGCCACGCCGCTGGCGGTCATCCAGCAACTCAATCCCCTGTACGTGAATTTCACCCAGTCCAGCACCGAAATACTGAACCTGCGCAAGGCACTGGATGCCGGCGAAGTGAAGGGTGTGGGCCGGCAGGCGGAAGTGCAGGTGGTGATGGAGGACGGCAGCGTCTATCCCCATGCGGGCAAACTGCTTTTCTCTGATCTGGCCGTAGACCCGGCGACCGGCACCGTTGCACTGCGTGCCGAAGTCCCCAATCCAGACGCCTTCCTTCTGCCCGGCATGTTTGTGCGTGCCCGTGTGCAGCAGGCGGTGGCCGAGCAGGGCATTACGGTGCCCCAGCGCGGCTTGCAGCGTGGCCCTCAAGGTGCGTTCGTGATGGTGGTGAAGGATGGCAAGGCGGAAGTGCAGCCAGTCACCACCGGGGCAGCGCAGGGCGATGTCTGGGTGATCATGTCCGGGCTCAAGGGTGGAGAGCAGGTGATTGTGGAAGGCCTGCAAAAAGTGAAGCCGGGGGCACCGGCCAAGGCCGTGCCGTTTGGTGCGGTACCGCCAGCCACGCCTGCGCCTGCGGCGACGAAGTAACAGGAGCCGACATTCATGGCCAGTTTTTTTGTGGATCGCCCGGTATTTGCCTGGGTGATCGCCCTCATCATCGCGCTGGCAGGCATCCTGTCCATTCGTGGACTGCCGGTGTCGCAGTACCCCTCCATTGCGCCGCCTGCCATTGCGGTATCGGCAAGCTATCCGGGTGCTTCCGCGCAAACCCTTGAAGATACGGTTACTGCCGTCATCGAACAGGAAATGAACGGCGCCGAGGGACTGCAGTACATGTACTCCACCTCGGAGTCTTCCGGCACAGCCAGCATCACGCTGTCTTTCAAACCTGGCGTTGATATCAACATGGCCAGTGTGGAAGTGCAGAACCGTCTGAAGCGTGTGGAGTCGCGTCTGCCGGCTGAAGTGCGTGCGCAGGGCATTCGTGTCGACAAGGCGGCCAACAATTTCCTGATGTTCGTGATTCTTGCCTCGACTGACGGCAAGCTGTCGCGTACCGATCTGGCCAATTACGCCAGCGCCAGCATTATTGATCCCTTGCGTCGCGTGGAGGGCGTGGGTGATGTCACGCTGTTCGGTTCCGAATATGCCATGCGTATCTGGCTGGAGCCGGCAAAGCTGACCGGCTTCAACCTTACGGCATCGGATGTCACTGCGGCCATTCGTGACCAGAATGTGCAGGTGACCGGTGGTGCGCTGGGCGGTTTGCCGGCCGTGGCGGGGCAGGCACTGAATGCGACGGTCGTGGTGCCGCAATCACGACTTTCCACCCCCGAACAGTTTGGCAACATCATCCTGCGTGCCAATCCGGATGGATCGGTCGTGCGTCTGCACGATGTTGCGCGCGTGGAACTGGGTGCTGCGGATTATTCCGTGGAAGCGCGCCTGAATGGCAAGCCGGTTGCCGGTATGGGCATCAAGCTTACGCCGACGGCAAATGCGCTGGCCACGGCCACGGCAGTGAAGGCCAAGATGGCCGAACTCAAGCCGTACTTTCTTGAGGGCATGGACTACAAGGTGCCCTATGACACGTCCCGGTTTGTGAAGATTTCCATCGAGGAAGTCGTCAAGACGCTGGTGGAGGCCATCATTCTTGTCTTCCTGGTGATGTATCTCTTTCTGCAGAACCTGCGTGCCACGATCATTCCGACGATTGTGGTGCCGGTGGCGTTGCTCGGCACCATGGCAGCAATGCTGGTCTTCGGCTTTTCCATCAACGTGCTGACGATGTTCGGCATGGTGCTGGCCATCGGTATCCTGGTGGACGATGCCATTGTGGTGGTGGAAAACGTCGAACGCATCATGAGTGAAGAGGGACTGTCTCCCCGCGAAGCGACGCGCAAGGCGATGGGACAGATTACCGGTGCCATTATCGGTATCACGCTGGT
>JBASJP010000129.1:0-2537 GCA_049655345.1 Moraxellaceae bacterium | reverse complement strand
GGCAGCGTATTGCCGGACGGGGTGATCCCCGAAGAGGTGACGGAAAGCAGCAGCCTGCTCAACCCCGGCCTGAACGGGCGTGACCTGGCGGAAGCATTCGACACCCAGGACTTCAACGTGATGATCGCGGCCAACAAATACCAGACCGGCTTCGATCAGCCCAAGCTGTGCGCCATGTACGTGGACAAGAAGCTGCAGGGCGTGGACTGCGTGCAAACCTTGTCGCGCCTGAACCGCACCTTTGGCGACAGCAAGCCGACCTTCATCCTCGATTTCTTCAACGACGCGCAGGACATTCTCGACGCCTTCCTGCCGTACTACACCAAGGCCGAGCTGACCGACGTGACCGACCCGCAGCTCATCTATGACCTGCAGAAGAAGCTGGATGCCGAGGGTATTTACCACTGGGAAGAAGTGGCCGCCTTCGCGCTCGCCTTCTTCGACCCCAAGGCCGCCGCCAGCAAGCTCAGCTACTACTGCGCGCCAGCCAAGGAGCGTTTCGCCAAGCGCTACAAGCTGGCCCAGGAATCACGCCAGCACGCGCTGGACTTCAAGCGTACCGCCGAACAGAACGGCGACAGCGCGGGCCTGAAGAAGGCCGAGGCGGCAGTGAAGGAAGCCGGCGAGCAGGTGGATCAGCTCGACCTGTTCAAGAAGAACCTGCAGAGCTTTGTGCGCCTGTACGAGTTCCTCTCGCAGATCATTCCGTATGAGGATCGCGAACTGGAGCAGCTGTGCGTTTTCGCCAAGCACCTGTACCCGCTGCTGCGCGTGGATCGCCTGGATCAGGACGACGTGGACGTGGGCGAACTGCAACTGACCCACTACCGCCTGACCAAGCGCGCCGCGCATCAGCTGCGGCTGAACGAGGAGCAAGGCGACTACGGCCTCGACCCGGCCAGCGGCCTGGGCAGCGGTAAGCCCCATGACCCGGAGAAGAAGCGGCTATCGGAAATCATCGAGGCGCTGAACGATATCTTTGGTGCTGAAGTGAGTGATGAGGACCAGCTGCAGTTTCTCACCGGCATCGCCAACCGCATCAGTCGCCAGGAAGATGTGATGGCCCAGGTCAACGACCACTCAGTCGAACAGGCAATGCACGGCCTGTTCCCCAAGCGCGTGCTCGACTCCGTACTGGACGCGATGACCGACAACGAAAAGATGTCGCTGGAAGTGCTGGATAACGAGACCCAGAGCCGGGCGTTTGCGCTGCTGATTTTGAAGATACTGACACAGCAGGCAAGTATGCTTGTTAAGGAGTAACGGTATATGGCGTACAACAGGCCATGGAAGAGCTTTTCAGATCAGTTGGCATTGCTGAAATCGAGAGGAATGGTGGTTACGGATGATGCGGCGGCATTGCGCTATCTGGAGCGAATTGGATATTACCGGTTGAGTGCGTATTGGTATCCATTCAGGATTTTCCAGTACCAGAAGGATCCGGAAAGTGGCTTGATTCATACCGTCAGAACCGACGATTTTGTTTCAAATACCCAGTTTCTGGATGCAGTGGAGCTGTATCTCTTTGACAAGAAGCTGCGCCTGCTTGTGCTGGATGCGCTGGATCGAATCGAGGTCGCCATTCGGGTGGATATGGCTTATTTGCTGGGCGAGCGTGACAGATTTGCCCATCATGATGTGGCTCATTTTCATTCTGGGTTCGCCGGCAGGGCGGGCAGGTCGGGCAAGACAGCTTTCGGCATATGGCACGAAAAGTATGCTGGACTCGTGGATCGTTCCAAGGAGGACTTCGTCAAGCATTATCGCGCCAAGCACGGTCCGGACCTTCCCATCTGGGTGGCGATCGAGGTATGGGATTTCGGTGTTATGTCGCAGTTGTTCGCGATGATGAAGGTCGTGGATCAGGAGAAGATCGCTACCAAGTACGGTATGCATGACTGGAAAGTATTTCAGTCATGGTTGCGCTCACTCAACTATCTTCGCAATCTGGTGGCGCATCACAGTCGCTTGTGGAATCGCAATGTGATTGATCAGCCAAAAATGCCCGCGCGCGGTGTACTGCCGTGGTGTGATGGATTTATTGGTAAGGCGGACCTGGTGGCAAAGCCATTTCTGTTGCTGGCCATTAGTAGGCATCTTGTCATGAGGATTTGCCCCGGAACGCAATGGCCGCAGCGGGTTAAGGCGCATATGTTGGATTTTCCGACACAGCACTCTGAGCTTAAGCGCTCTGTAGCAGATATGGGGGCGCCAGCAGGTTGGGAGGTGTGGTGGTGAATCGCGGGCAATAAAAACCCCCGCGTGCATCTTTCGACGTAGAGGCGAGGGCCGTGTTACCGCGAACTTTAGTTGGCGTTGCTGGCTTGGTCAAGCCGGGATTTGTAGCGGTGCGACGGATGGATATTCTGACTGATATAGAGCTTCTCAGCCTACCCAAAGGTCTTGTCTCGGCTGTGGTGCTCATCAGTCAAATCGGTTCGTGCTGACTTGGTTGCCGATAAAAAACCCGGCTTTCGCCGGGTTTTTTATTTCACCTCAACCAGCAATCAAGCCAGCTGCGCCACATTGATCTTGCC
>JBASJP010000128.1:0-4365 GCA_049655345.1 Moraxellaceae bacterium | reverse complement strand
CCTTCGGCAAAAAGCCGCTCACGCCAAGCCTGCTCCATCTGACGAGTGTCATGATTGCCAGGATGAAAGTGCCTCTGAGTGAATTCCGGCAGGCGAGGCAGGATCTTCGAGACAAACCCCTTACGGCCAAATAACATGTTCAGGCCCTTGGCATTGTCCTTGATGCTGCCGAGTTTGCCATCTCGTGCCAGCATCCATGCCCAGGTGACACCGAGCATCGGCAGCAGCACGACAAGCGAGGCCGCAGTGGCCGCGACCCGTTCACTGTACCGGTTCCCGACCAGTTCATAGACGTCGTAGGCGACAGACTTGTGCTCGAGTTCTTCCAGCGCATGCCATTGCCAGATCTTGATCATTTCAGGGTCGGCCAGGCCTTGAAAGTCCTTATCCTCGAGCAGCTGCTCCGCCAGAAGGGCGGTAAAGTGCTCCATGAAGGTGGTGGCTGCGAGTTTGGTGCTCGGAGGTAGCATTTCCAGAACTTTCAGACCAATTTTAACGAACCGCTCGGGTGTTCGCATGTCGAAGCCGCGCTCGGCAAGCAGTTCGTTCAGGCGTTCATGTTCGCGCCCGTGGATGGCTTCCTGACCCATAAATCCGGAAATGGCAGCACGCTGTTCCTTGTCGGTAACCCGATCTCGGAAGTGGCGCACCGAATCCATGAAGTAACGCTCGCCCGGTGGGAAAAACCCTGAAAGCATGGCGAAGAACGTGGTTGCCGTGGCATTCCCGGCATAAAAGTACTTCGGGATGCTTTGTGGGAAATTAAAATCAATGTGACGCGGCGGGATGCCCACCGAGGCACCGTTGAGGCTGTTGCTGGTTTTCGCGACTGTCGTCATTGCGAGACTCCGTAGTTCATAACCGAAATGAAAAGTTAAACAGTGGTCGCTTTTGTGCCGCGACCTCTGTTCATCCGGAAAAGGGTTTCCAGAACCCGCTGATATGCGGTTGGCATGAGCCGCTGGGTGGCGTCCATCATCACCGCGTCAGCGCCAATCAACACGCGCCTTTGATTCTTTTGCACCCCCCGGAGGATCGCATTTGCTGCCTGTTCGGGGGTGGACATCGCAATGCGATCAAACAAGTCGGCCACTTCATCCTGGCCACCAATACTCATGCTTCCCATCTCACCCATGCGGCTGTTACGGGCAATGTTGGTTTTGACACCGCCGGGATGGATACAGGTGGCGCTTACACATCCGCCCTCGATATCAAGCTCTTCGCGCAACGATTCGGTGAAGCCTTTGACTGCAAACTTGGCCGCATTGTAGGCAGCCTGGGTTGGTACGCCGATGATGCCGAATATGCTGGAGATGTTGACAACATGGCCGTCGCCGGACTGCTTCAGGTGCGGAAGAAAAGCCTTGGTTCCATACACCACACCCCAGAAGTTGATATTCATGAGCCACTCAAAGTTTTCATAGCTCATGGCTTCTACCGTTTCCCCCAGACCAACACCAGCATTGTTGATGATCAGGTTCACCTTGCCGTGCTCTTTGACGCTATCCTCGGCGTACTGATAAACCGCAGCACGATCACCCACATCAACATGATGCGTTGTTACCTTCACTGGATAGGGCCGGAGCTTCTCCAGAGTTTGCGCCAAGCCTTTGTCGTTAACATCGGAAAGTGACAAGTGACAGCCCTTTTCCGCCAGGGCAATCGCGGTGGCCTGACCGATACCCGAGCCGGCCCCTGTGATGGCGGCGACTTTTCCAGAAAAATTTTTCATGGTATTCCCTCTTGTTAAGGCTATCGTTTAGGCGCCGAGCAGAGATCCGAGTATTCCCTGCTTTTTCTTCCTGATGTTTTTTCCTTCGAAATTAAGATAACCATCTTCGAGATTGCCATATCGCAAAGCGGGAAGATCCCTCAGGTAATCATCCAGATTCTGCCAGGGCACCTTGCTTCCCTGACGCGGCAGGCTGTCATTGGCTCGTTGAACATAGCCGGAGCGCAGATTGAGAAAGTTGTGACCGGTAACGCAACCTTGCTCATCGATGGGAGTGACTCGGGTGGCGCCAATGTCGTGCATATGGTTGAGCAAGCGGCAGACAAATTCGCAGGCAATATCGGCTTTCAGGGTCCAGGAGGCATTGGTATAGCCGAATATCAGCGCCATGTTTGGCACACCTTCCAGCATCAGTCCCTTGTACAGCAATTTTTCTGATACGTTAACTTCGCGGCCATCGACGCGCAGCGTAGCACCACCCAAAAGCTGAAGGTTGAGGCCGGTCGCGGTGATCAGCACATCCGCGTCCAGGTGATTGCCGGACTTGAGTTGAATGCCGGTTTCCGTAAGCGTGTCGATATGGTCCGTGACGACGGATGCTTTACCTTCCCGGATAACCTTGAAGAGGTCTCCTTTGGGTACCGCACACATCCGCTCTTCCCAGGGGTTGTAACTTGGCTGGAAGTGGCGCATGTCAACCTTTGGACCTAGCTGCCTGCGCGTTGCGGCCAGTAGCAGTCTGCGTATTGCTTTCGGATTGCTGAGAGACAGCCGGTAAACAGCGCGTTGAAGCAAGATGTTACGTGTGCGGGCCATTCGGTAGACCGTCATTTCCGGCAGAAAACGGCGCAAGTTCTTGGAGATCAGATCCTCTTCGGGGACGGTTGCAACGTAGGTCGGCGAACGTTGCAGCATCACTACGTGGGCGGCCTTGTCTGCCATGGCCGGCACCAGCGTCACTGCTGTTGCTCCACTACCCATAATGACTACACGCTTGCCGCTGTAGTCATAGTTCTCGGGCCATTGCTGTGGGTGAATGACATCACCCTTGAATTTGCTCAAACCTGGTATTTCCGGCGTATAGCCCGCGTCGTACGTGTAGTATCCGGTACAGTTGAAGACGAAGCCGGCACTGAAGGTTTCTTCCTTGCCTGTTTTTTCATTCAGGGCTGTGACAGTCCAGTGACACTTCTTGCTATCCCACTCCTCTGAAATGACTTTCAAGCCGAAATGAATGTGTCGTTTGACGTCATGGTCGCGTGCGGTGTCTTCAATATAGGTTCGAATGGACGGGCCGTCGGCAAGCATTTTTGTTTGCGTCCAGGGGCGAAAATTGTAGCCGAGCGTGAACATATCGGAGTCTGATCGAATGCCTGGATAGCGAAACAGGTCCCAGGTTCCGCCGATTCTTTCGCGCCGCTCGATAATGCCGAAACGCACGTTCGGGCACTTCTTCTGAAAGTGGCAGGCTGCACCGATTCCGGACAGTCCGGCGCCGATGATCAGTACATCAAGATGCTGGTGTTTCATGTAATGCTCCATGGTCGAATGTTGTCGATGAGGCTTGGCGGCTAAGCGCGGCGTTAGACCCTTGCAGAAAGTCCAGCACTGCCTCGGTGAAGACTGTGTTCCTGTCCCCGGCTACCATATGGCCAGCCTGATTTAGCACGACATAGTGCGCATGGGGAACCAGGTCGAGCAGCTCGCGTGCCCCTTCATCGCTGAGCACGTCGCTCTGGTATCCGCGAATAAGTAGTAGAGGTATGGACAGCTTGCGGGCGGCACGTTCCACCCTGACTTGTTCGAACATGCCGCTGTTGGTTGCCGTAGGCAGGCGGGCGTGGTCCAGAAAGGCAGGATCCCAGTGCCAGTAAAGGCGGCCGTCATCCCTCTGGCGTAAATTCTTGCGCAACCCTGACAGGTCGCTCGGGGGAGGACGGTGCGGGTTGTAGGCGGCGATGGCATCGCGCACCTGTTCAAGGCTGTCGAATCCATCCTGATGGCGGCGCATGAATTCGATGATGCGGCGCACACCTTGTTGCTCCAGTCGCGGGGCCACGTCGACCAATATCAGCGCGGAACAGGGCAGCGAGGCGTTTTCGCCAAGCGCCAGCATGCTGGTAAGGCCCCCCATGGAAGCACCGACAATGATCGGCGCCGTGGGCAGCGAGTGAATCACAGCATTGAGGTCCGCTACCAAGCTTTCGGTGCTGTAGTCACCATGCGCACACCAATCGCTTTCGCCGTGCCCGCGCGCATCCAAAGTGATTGCACAGTATCCCGCTCCGGCGAGAGTGCGAGCCGGATCGGCCCAGGCATGGCGCGTCTGGCCTCCGCCGTGAAGCAGCAGCACGATAGGGGCCGTGATTTCACCGTATTGACTGGCCTGTAGCATCAGATCATTGGCACCGACAAACAGCGTCGGCACCGCTGACGAAGTTGACCAATCCTTTTGCCCGGACGAACCGGTGTACAGGGTGTAACTGGATGTCATGGCCACCTCTATTTTGTTTGAGCACAACAATTAATGATTGGTTGACCAACCAAATAATAATCCAAGGCATGTCAGATGGCAAAGCGTTTCTACTGGTCAGGCTGGGAGTTATTCAGAGCATTCTCAGGGGCTAGGTGGC
>JBASJP010000127.1:0-2325 GCA_049655345.1 Moraxellaceae bacterium | reverse complement strand
GGCAATATTGAGTGCAGACTCACGCGTCAGCGCCATCTTCGTTTCGCATCAGTCAAAAGGGAATTTCAAGCGAACTGTCGACGCTGGCCAGCAGCGTACGGAAGCGCGACTGCACTGCCGCCAGCGCAGCAGGCGTCCGCCCCTCAAACCGGGCCACTATGCAGGGTGAGGTATTGGATGCGCGCACCAACCCCCACGCATCCGGCAATTCAACCCGCAAGCCGTCAATCGTGATGATATTGGCATCGGAGAATTTTGCCTTGGCCTTCATGGCCTCCACGAGGACAAACTTCTTTGCATCCGGCACCGGAATGTTGATTTCCGGCGTTGAAGGATTCTCGGGAAACTCTGCAAATACTGCATCCGCATCATCACTCTCAAGCGAGAGAATTTCCAGCAAGCGTCCTGCCGCATAAATCGCATCATCAAAACCAAACCAGCGGTCATTGAAGAAAATATGGCCGCTCATCTCGCCAGCCAGTGCAGCGCCGGTTTCCTTGAGCTTGCTCTTGATGAAGGAGTGTCCGGTCTTGCTCATCACCGGGCGCCCGCCAAGCCGGCTGATCAACGCACCAAGATCACGCGTACATTTGACATCAAAAATGATGTCGGCACCGGGGTTTGTGGTCAGGACATGCTTGGAAAGAAGCATCATCAGACGATCCGGGTAAATGTTCTTGCCACTGGCAGTCACAACGCCAATCCGGTCGCCATCCCCATCAAATGCGATGCCGATGTCGGCATTGTTGGCCGCCACCACACCCATCAGGTCTTCCAGGTTTTCGGGCTTGCTTGGATCGGGATGATGATTGGGGAACTTTCCGTCCACCTCACAGAACAGCGGAACAACTTCACACCCTATCGCTTCGAGCACACGCGGAGCAATGGCGCCAGCAATACCATTACCTGCATCCACAACCACCTTCAGCGGCCGCGCCAACACAATATCACCCGTGACACGATCAATATAATCCTGCGCCACATTCTGCTGGGAAAGTGCACCAGCGCCACCAGAGTAGTTGCCTGCCTCAATACGCTGGCGCAGGGACTGTATTTCGTCTCCTGCCAGGGTGTCATTTGCAATCATGATCTTGAAGCCGTTGTAGTTACCCGGGGTGTGACTACCCGTAATCATCACGCCCGTGCCCGTGCCAATGATCTTGGCGGCAAAATAAAGCACCGGCGTCGGCACCATGCCGACATCAATCACATCACGACCACTGGCGCGCAACCCGTCAATCAGGGCAGCATTCATTTGTGTTCCGGACAGCCGGCCATCCCGACCAACCACCACAACCTGCTCACCCCGGGCAACCGCCTCACTTCCAATGGCCAGGCCAATCTTGCGGGCAACTGCCTCGGTGAGACCTTCCCCCACTACACCGCGGATGTCATAGGCCCGGAAAATTTCTGCCGGCACTGGCGTACCATCGCTAACGGGTGTTGTTGCCTGCGGTGCCGTCTTTGTCGGCGCCACATTTGCCGGCGCCTGAGTACCGCCCAGCAATGCTATCGAATCAGCAGCAATCGAAAGATCGCCCAGCTCGTCGTGATTCTCCGCTGGCTTCACCAAAATCTTGCCCGCACGAAGCTCTGTACCATATTGCTCGACACTGGAGAGCACAGATGCACAAACCGTGAAATTCATGCTGGTTTTGTTGCGCGTACCATAACGGAAATAGTTTTCACAAAAGCTGTCCATTGCCTCTGCGTCCTCGCGCATGCGCTTCTGCAACATGAGCAGCATGGCCAGCAACAGTCCACCGACCAGGAGCACCGACAGCACTCCCAGGCCAAGCACCATGAGTGACACGGGGTTATCGCGTCCCAGCGTCCTTACCGGAGCAAACCGGACCTCCCAGCCCGGGTTCCGCGAAGGTGAAGCCGCCGTAACAACATCCTCCACCTCTGAAGCAGCGCCAGCCGCGAGAATTACCGCCCTTTCGCTGCCATTACGCTGCACCAGCTCAAACTTGCCGGCCTCGGGTGCAAACCGTGTCAGTGCAGTGGACAGCGGCTTGAATGGCATGCTGAGCAACAAAACGCCGACCACGTTTTTGCCATCACTGACGGACCGCGCAAACGTCACCACCTGGTCTTTTTCGTAAAACGAGATTTCAGGCGTCACCTTCGCCCCGGCCGCCACACGCAACACCATGTCCTGATGCGCAAAACTCAAGCCATTAGGTACTGCCGGATCAAGCTTTGCATCCACCACCCGTGCGTATACAGCACCAGGATAACGGGACGTCAGCGTATTGGACTCGGCGGTCTCAAGCACATAGGGCAGCAACGCGGCATCACTCAGGGACGATACCGTTGACT
>JBASJP010000126.1:0-5100 GCA_049655345.1 Moraxellaceae bacterium | reverse complement strand
GTCACGGCCTCCCGCTTCGTGCCCACGCGTAACGTGATATCCGGTACGGTACCTGCCCGACTAGCCTGGACGCCGGCACGGGCATGCTCAACTTCCAGTGTCAGCCGGCTCAGTTCGGGGCTATTACTCGTGTGCTCCGGGGGAAGCGCCAAGGTGACGGGTAGCGGTGGCAAAGGTGCAATATCGCCGGCCACTGACTCACCGCCCCATAAGACGGATAGCCGAGTACGGGCCTGCACGACCTCGCGTTCGGCCAGTCGCGCACGACGCTCGGCAGCATTCAGGACCACCTGCGTGCGAGCACCCTCGATGGGCGATACCTTGCCTGCCTCAATCCGGGACTGAACGGCCTGATGAACCTGTCGTGCCAAGCCTTCGGTCTCACGAGCCAGCCGTAACCGCTCCTGCACGACCTGCAGGCTATGGAAGGCAACCCGGGTATCGCGGATGACCTCCAGCCGTCGCACCCGTGCGGCCAGCTCAGCCTCACGGGTACCGTTGCGGGCGATGGCGACACGACTAGAGCGTTTACCGCCAAGCTCCAGGCGCTGACTCAGCTCCATGGTGGTGGTGGCGTCCCCGGCACTCAGGCCAGTGTCGCCACTGAAGTCCTCCAGCAGCACGCCAACCTCGGGGTTGGGCAGGACGCCAGCCTGTTGCTGACGGCCACGCGCCGCTTCGGCTTGCTGGCCGGCGGCCAGTAGAGTGGGATTTTGTTGTAAGGCTTTGTTCAGGGCATCGCTTAAGGTCAGTTCCTCAGCGGCCTGTGCACTGCCGGCCAACATGAGGCCGAGCAGCAGGAGTTTCTTAATAAAACGACAAGACATGACGCTCTCCACGCAAGACAAATCGGCAGGCAAGAGCCCACCACACTGGTCAACGGCATGGATTGCTCAAATGAGCAGAACGGTAGTACGACGAAGCGCTGGCGCGCTGGTGGAAATCGGCGGTCCGGTGGCGACTGGCTGAGCAAGGCTCAGCTCTTGCGGCACCTCCAGCAGATAGAGCAGTGCCGGGAGAAAGGCCAGTGGCTGCAGGTCAGCGTGAGCCAGTGGATTGGCCGGAACCGAATCATGGGACTCATGACTGTCGGCCTTGAGGTCCATACAGGGCGTGCCGGAGGCTTGTTCTAAGTTGGCGCTGGCACAGGGCTCGCCTACAACTTCCAGCACTACTTTGCCGTTCGGCTCGAAGCAGAGGACATCGGCCATGGCCTCACACATCCCGAATGTCCAATGAAGCAGCAGGACCACTACCAGAGGCAGTGACCAGCGACGACGTTGGGTTCGCGTGAAATGGGGCATGGTAGTCTGGCAACCAAAAGGTGCTGTGAGCTTAGCACGCCCCGTGGCAGATGAGAATTGCTCTCATCAGTGCATGACTACCCCTCCCGCGCTTACAGTGATTTAAGACTGGTGGGCTTTTGAGTAGCCCAGGACAGCTAGTCCTCGTGCGGGGTGGCACAGAACTCACGGTGCGATTCAAAGACACGCCGAGTGCTCAAGTCGAATGCAACTGACTGATCAAGCTGATGCAATTCCGCACCCAGCAATCCGTTTTACGAGACTGTCGAAGGGGGGGGGCAATTTTTAACGGAAATCAACCGCGTCGAGAGTCGGGATTGGCGATATCCTGGGCGCAATGAGCAAGGGGGCGCTGTATGAAAAATAGCCATTTAATGCGATGGCCGGTCAGCCGGTGTAGGTTCATTCAGAGCCGAGGAGTTTGCGAAGGGAGTGATGGCGATTCAGAAAATTGAATCGGTAGGGAGAGGATTACGGTTCAGAAAATTGAACCCCTGGAGGCCGCATCGCGATTCAGGTTCTTGAACGCCGGGATACTTGATTGGGGAAATCTAAGTTACCCTAGGATTCAGTTTTTCGAATCCGATTTATCGGCGCCGATTCAAAATCTTGAACGCGCTAACCCCTCGAAAATTAAAGATTTTGAACCGGGGGTGTGCCATTTTTTGGGATCTGGCGGCATTTAAGGCGTCCTTAATTGTCGCGGCGTCTTCCGCGGCCTTCTTTTTAACTTGTTGACTTTTATGGTTTTTTGTGGTCTTATGTTCATCAAGGTTTATTGGTGTGGCACTTACGGAGCTGCCTACGAACGGTGGTCGGGGGTTCGAATCCCTCCCAGCGCACCATATAAATGAAAAGCCGATCGGTGACCTAGTTGCTGATCGGCTTTTTGTTATCTGCAGAAAATATTTTTCGGACACGGCTTTAAAACGAAAGTATTTCCTTTTCTCTGTCCGGGTGCGTGTGGACTGCTGCTCCGGTCGCAGATGTCATGGCGTTCATTCTGATTTGGCCTGCTAGCTCTGGTCAGTATTGCTGCTTGGTGAGGAACTAACATGTCGGCCCAGGAATTGATTGAAAGTGCTGAGTTGGCGGCGTCAGTGGCGCGGCAGAGCTTCCGGCAGCGCGACGATGAGATTTATCAGGCCTTTGAGGCGATCAAGCACAGGCATCAAGCCGATATGGGGCAAAAGGACGTCGACTATATCCGCAAGATTCGCCGTTACTCGCGCATTTTTGAGGTTCTGGGGCGTTCGGCGGTCATGCTGTTGCCGGGGCCGTTGGCCTTGCTGGGCGTGCCGCTGGTGTTTTTGCATCGTAATCTGGAGGCCATCGAGATTGGCCATAATGTCCTGCATGGGCAGTATGACAGCTTGCCAGAAGTGCCCGAGTTTCATTCGCACAACTTCAAATGGAAGGCTCCTATTGATGAGGCGGGTTGGCGGCAAGAACATAATGCCACTCATCATGTTTATACAAACGTCTTCGAGAAAGACCCCGACCTGAGTCACGGCTTTTTGCGTACCAATGCGCAGGTGCCCCACACAAAATGGCATTATTTCCAGGTGCCATTCTATTTGTTGCTGGCATATCCGACCATTTTGTATTTTTTCAATAATCAGAATCTGGGTCGTAGTGATACGTTCAGGGCAGAAAAGTTCCCTCTCGGCAATAAAGGCTATGCCACCTTCAAGAATCCGGAACACCTTTCTGATGCGCAAATTGACAAGCGGATCAGGCTGTCGGTGCTTCGTGTGCTGGTGAAGGAGTATGGCGTGTTTCCGCTGTTGGCGTTGCTCAGCGGACTGGGCTTCTGGAAGGTGTTTCTCTGTAATGCCCTGGCGGACCTTCTGAATAACTACTGGATAGCCCTGACGATACAGGCAACGCATTTTACCGAACCACTGCAGCCGGATGATGCGATCAATAACAGGTCGAACTGGTACATCTCGCAGCTGGACTCCAGTGTGAACTTCAAGGGCACCCGTTTGCAGTCCGTCTTCTGGGGGCATTTGAACTATCAGATTGAGCATCACTTGTATCCGGACATTCCATCGCATCGCTATCCGGATATTGCCAGGGAAGTACAGGCGGTTTGCCGCCAGTACAACCTGCCTTACAAGGTCAATGCCAGTTGGGGGCAGGCAATCCGCAAATACCTGACGCTGTTCTGGCGCTTCTCGTTCAAGGATGCCAGGCATCCGTTTCCGACGCAGGCCTATCTGGAGCGCGAATGATGGGACGAGTATTGGGGCAATTGGCGTTGTTGGCAGAGGTATGGGCATTAAAGGCGTTTGGTCGGGAGTGGTTGCACTACATCACCAGCAACACCATGAATGCCGTTACTACGCGTCTGGCCCCCTTTTTCTGGACCTATGAGTGCCAGGCAAGGGTTATTGGCGTGCGTCATGAAACGCATGATGCGATTACCATCGAACTATTACCGAATCAGCATTTTTCTCAAGCCAGGGCAGGGCAATATATAGAGCTTGAGGTGGTAATCAATGGCCAGGTGCATAGCCGTTGCTACTCGCTGTCACGCCTGGGTCGGCATGGCGTGGCTATTACAGTCAAGCGCAAGCAGGGTGGGCTGGTTTCTTCCTGGTTGTTTGATCATGCACGGCGTGGCATGGTTTTTTCTGTTTCCCGACCGCAGGGGAGTTTTGTTTATCAAGGCCAGCAGAAATTGTTGATGATCAGTGCCGGTTCCGGCATTACGCCATGTTATGCGCTGGCTAACGAAATTCTGGCCGAGGCACCATCCGCCGATGTTGCGATGATTGCCCAGTTCAAGACTGACGCGGATGTGATTTTTTCTTCCGGGTTGCAGCGGCTGGCGCAATTGTGTCGTGTGGAGATTGCATTAAGCCAGTCAGCAGGCACCGTGAAGCAGGATGTTATTGCTTGTCTGGAGCAGTCTCCGGAATTGCTTGGGCGAGATATCTATTTGTGTGGTCCGGCTGGCTTTATGGATAAGGTTGTCGGGTATCTGACGAGTAAAAACTATAACCTGGCACGATTACAGGTTGAGCGTTTCAACTTTGATGGCTATGCCCTGGAGGGTGAGCAGTCCCTCTCCGAGATTTACTTTCAGGCGCATAACGCGACTGTGCACATGACCGAGGCGGATCGCGGTAAAACCCTGCTGGAAATTGCCGAGGCACATGGCATTGAACTGGAGCATGGTTGCCGTGCCGGAATGTGTGGTTCATGCAAATGTCATCTGGTGCACGGTGAGGTGAGCGGCAATCAGCTGGGTATCGCCGTTTATCCATGCACTGCTTATCCGGCATCTACCAAACTGGTCATTGGCTAGGGACTGCGCCGGCCTGGTATTTTGGGGTGTTTTTCCTGCGGTGGTTCGATTTGAGCTTGTCCTCCCCTTCATGCGGTCTCTGCGAAGAGACTGTCGCGTGCCGTTTCGATGATGGCTGCCGTGACGGGATGGGTGAGTCGCCGCTCAGCCGTGATGGCCCAGAACTGCTCGCGCAACTCATCGGTACGACCTAACTCCCGCACGTCCAGTTGTTGGCAGAGTTCGCCAGAAATTGCGGCGGGCACCGGGAAGACGCCTGCTCCGGCCTGACCGAATGCTTTCATCAGTGCTCCGTCCTCAAACTCTCCCGCAACTTGCGGGTGTACGCCCGCATCGGTCAGCCAGCGCAACAGTGGTCCGCGCAGGGCGCTGTCCATACCCGGGAGCAATAGTGCCGCTCCCTTCAATATCTGCGGGAAATCTTCTTCCTTGCACGGTAGCGTACGGAGCAGGGTCGGGCTGGCCAGAAAGGCTACGCCA
>JBASJP010000125.1:0-2429 GCA_049655345.1 Moraxellaceae bacterium | reverse complement strand
CCCGCCCTGGCTGGCCACGCCGATGGTCGGCTTTGTGGCCGCCGTCATGGCCCTGTTCTTTGCCTTTATCGGGTTTCTTTATGCCCGCTTCAAACTGGAACGCGCACCGCTGCTGGCACTGCCTGCACTGTGGGTGCTGGGCGAGTGGTTACGTTCCTGGTTATTCACCGGTTTCCCCTGGCTGTTCACCGGCTATGCCTTTATCGACACACCGCTCATCGGCTATGCGCCGTTGCTGGGCGTGTTCGGCATCAGCCTGATTGCCGTGTTCACCGGGCTCGTGCTGTTCCGGGTGCTGGCCGACCGCACGCAATGGCCGGCACTGGCTGCCGTCCTTGCACTCTGGGTGACGGGTGCGGGACTGCAGCACATCGCCTGGACGCATCCCACAGGAGAAGCACTGTCGGTCAGCATCGTGCAGGGCAACATTCCGCAGGAATCAAAATGGCAACTGGAGTGGCGCGACAAGACACTCGCCATCTACAAGGAACTCTCCCGCAATGAATGGGGCCGTGACCTGGTGATCTGGCCCGAGTCCGCCGTGCCGATGTTCTATCACGAGGCCATCGACTTCCTGAAGGAAACCAGCGACAAGGCACTCACCAGCCGCTCTGCCTTTGTCACCGGCATTCCCTATATTGATCCGGATGAAGCCTCCCGCACCCTGCGCTTTTACAACAGCATCATCGCCCTGGGTGACGGCAGCGGGATTTATCACAAACAGCGCCTGGTGCCGTTTGGCGAATACATTCCGTATGAAGGATTTCTGCGCGGTGCCATTCCGTTTTTTGACATGCCCATGTCGAGCTTCAGCGAAGGCCGCGCCGACCAGCAGCCCCTGCTGGTGAAGAATCACTGGCTGGGACCGATGATCTGCTACGAAATTGCCTACCCCGAACTTGTGCGCCGGATTGCAGCCCGCAGCGATGTGCTGGCAACCATCTCCAATGATGGCTGGTTTGGTGGCTCGATTGGTCCGCACCAGCACTTCCAGATGGTGCGCATGCGCGCCGTGGAAACCGGCCGCGAAGTGATACGCGCCACCAACAACGGCATTTCCGCCATCATCAGGGCCGATGGCAGCGTGCAGGAGCATGCCCCGCAGTTCCAGCGTCTGGTGTTGCGTGCAACGGCGCAGCCGCGTGAAGGCCTGACACCGTATGTGGTGATGGGCAACTGGCCGGTACTGGTCATCATGGCGCTGATGCTGCTGATTGGCTGGCGCCGCAAGCGCCCGTCATGACCGCCTGACCTGAAAGCATCGGGGACTCAGGAGGCCTGGATCACGCGCGCCGCCAGCAACCTGGCCTCCAGCGCGGCCCAGTCCAGTGCGTCCGGTGCAATGATTTCCAGACGGTTGTCGGCTCGTGAAACTTCGCTGTTCACGGCGGTTTCATGCCGGGTGGCATTGAAAAAAATCCAGCCCTGATCCGTATTGAACACGCCTTTCACGCGCATGGTATTGCGCAGACCAAAAAGCACATCCAGCAGTGCCGTGTTGCGAAACTGCCACTCGCGGGGAAAGACCCAGCCGGCAATGGCAACGTCACCAACACGTTCATTGTAATGATACGGCGGCTCGATGGCGGCCGGTGTCGCAACCGCCGGGGCCATCATAACCGGCACATGCAGCAACGAGCGCCGGATCGGCTGCGCTCGCCCCGGCAAATCCAGCCATTCCCGCTGCATCTGGCCATCCCGCATGAAATGCACGTGCACCTTGGGTGGTATCAGGCCGTCCGCAAATTCGCGGGCGCGGGCGCGATCCGACTCATCCAGCGCATCATCCTTGCTGAACACCAGCACATCGGCCGCCTCGATCTGCGCACGAAAGGTTTCATGGGCCAGCACGCGCGGATTTGCCAGCTCACGTGCATCCACCAGCGTAATGGTGGCACGCACCTCCAGCACCTCACGCCAGTGTGCCTCGCGCAATGATTCAAGCACGCGGGCCGGATGCCCAAGCCCGGTCGGTTCGATCAATACGCGGGAAGGATTGGCACGTGCCAGCAACTGCGACAGCGCCACCTGCAATGGCAAGTGATTCGTGCAGCACAGGCAGCCGCCGGGTACTTCCTTGATGGCCACTTCATCAGAGGCAAGCACCGACTGGTCAATGCCTACCTTGCCAAACTCGTTGACCAGCACCGCCCAGCGCTCGCCATTGCGGCCATGCTCCAGCAGGTGGCGAATGGCCGTGGTCTTGCCTGCACCAAGAAACCCCGTGATGAGATTCACGGGGACAGATCGGGATATTTTCATGGGTGCATTCTAGCGAGGGTGGCACTCATAATTCACCTCCTGCGGTTTTCGTCCGCTTCCGGAGCACGCGCCGTTGCGCTTACACTCCGGGCATATTCACGCTTGCAAGGACTGTCATGCAGATTCTGATCACGGGTGGTACCGGCTTTATTGGCAGCGCCCTTTGC